>JAVBPN010000239.1:0-4846 GCA_031549585.1 Bacteroidales bacterium | reverse complement strand
ATTCATGAGTAATGTCTTTTTAGATTGATAGAATAATTACTTAGGCTACAAATATAACTGTTTTTTTACAAAAATAACAAATATTTTGCCAAGCTATATAATGAATCAAATTTCTGGATCTGGCTACCATGCCTCAATTCCCACACAGTTGGATTCATTTCTAAAATTTCTACTTCATCCGATTGGGGCAACTTATTATCTTGACGTTTATCCACTTTATAACCCATCCGCTCCAGAGCTTTCTTTGTCCAAAAATAGACTTTTCCCTCTCCAGACAATACAATTGACTTATTATCGGTTCGTTTGATTTTAAACTCTCCGCGATGATCATCAAACAATAACTTGGTTCCCTCAAATATGCGTGCCAATTGGTGATTCAACACCAAATCTTCCGGCGCGCCCTCGTGAAGCGAACGGCCTTCCATTAACCAAAGCTTATCTGCTTCCTGCATGGCGATATTCAGGTCATGAGTTGAAAAGATGATTGTTTTCTTTTTAACCCGTGTAAAGTGGTGCAACAAACGGATAATTTCATATTTGTTGGGCATATCCAAAAATGCTGTCGGCTCATCCAACAAAATCAGATCCGTATCTTGGGCAATGGTACGGGCAATCATAGCTTTTTGCCGTTCTCCATCGCTAATTTCAAATAAATTCTTATCCGCCAAATGCTCTATACCCACCAATCGCATCGCATCTTGAATCAAAACCTTATCATCATCGGATAATCGCCCAATCCAATTTGTATATGGGAAACGCCCGTAGGCAACCAGCTGTTTCACTGAAAGATGCAATGAACCTACTGTTTCTGTTGACACGATACTTAACACGCCGGCCAATTCACTTCTGGTATATTGCTTTAATGATTTCCCTGCAATAATGGCATCGCCTGATATCGCTGGTTGTAAATAAGCAATTGTGCGCATTAATGTGCTCTTGCCCGTGCCATTCCGGCCAATGAGGGCGACTAACTCACATTTACCTGCCGAAAGATTTAACCCCTGTAAAATAGCTTTCCCATGGTATCCAACAGACAGGCCGGACAAAGACAAATATGGATTGGAATCAACGATCAATGAAGATGACCTATCGGCCGTTTAAGAAAGGATTGTGCAATATCTCCTGTCCGATAGATGTTTCGGGGCCGTGCCCGGGATAAACCATTGTTTCGGGAGGTAAAACAAGTAGTTTACTTTTAATATTTTCAATCAAAGTGTCAAAATTCCCACCTATTAAATCTGTCCGGCCAATGCTTCCATTGAACAACACATCGCCGCAGATCAACCATTTATCTGACGGAGAATGCAAAACAATACTGCCCGGAGAATGTCCCGGAACGTGATAAATATGTAAATGTATGTTACCCATTGAAAAATCGCCTTCTTTCAAATCAACTTCCGGTGTTGGCGGCTGTTCAACAGGAAATCCAAAAATTTCTCCTTGGCGGTAAGCATTTTCCATCAACATCAAATCCTCGTAACAAGCTGCAGTTTTGACTTTCCATGTATGGCAGACAAACGCATTTCCGATTACATGATCAAAATGTCCATGCGTGTTGATCAGCCATTCTGGTGTCAACTTTTCTTTTTCGATTAACTCCACCAAGGTTTTTTGTTCCTCAGGAGAACAACATGCCGGATCAACAATGATACATTTTCCATCCTGATCAGCTATAATGTATGTGTTGACTTGGTATGGATTGAATACAAAACGATATAACACGACAATTAATGATTAATGGTTAATGTTCAATGATTAATTAAGGGCTGTCAAAATCCGTTTTAACAACCGTTCGGGCATATCGACTCGGATATGCCGAAAAGAATCCCGCCGTAGGCACTGTCGATGCCGGATTCGTACTTCGAATATTGGTTTCGACGTTAGCGGGAGGGCCTCCAAATATCGGAATAGAACCTCTATATTCTGTCTGTGCATTGCCGATGAAGGTTGCATAATCCTTATTGACCGCATCAATCTTTAAAACGACAACGTCCCCAATCCTCAATTTATCTTCCTCATCATCCTGGTCAAAATAAAAACAGACCACACCATTCATGTATGCACCGTTAAAAAAAAGATCATCCATGATAAAGAATCCGCTCAACGAGTCATTAAGTACCGTATCATTTTTGGAAACGTGGATGCTATAATAATTTTCTTCCGGCGTATCTTGTGCATATAATAAGAGCTCCACCGCATCTTTAAATAGTTGAGAAGTCACCAATTGTATCGAATCTATAGCTCCAATAAATGGTAAATACGAAGGCGCCTGATATTGTTCGGGAAATCCATCTTCATCAAAATCAACCCATACATTTAATGTATATGTTTTACCTGAAACGCCATAAACATTATCAGCCGTTTGGTATAAACCGGGCACTGTATCATTCTCCGTTAAAGGAATTTCTATACCATCCGTCAAAAAAGAAACAACAGCATTGCTGATTCCACGCGGACGGCCACTATCAAAATACCCGGTCGAACGGGAAATGCGTATGGAATGTTGCATGGTATCAGACGTGATATATCCATATATCACCAAATAAGGTGGCGCATCATCCGTAGAAATATCAATGCGCTCAGTACACGCTGACATGGAGATTATCAAACCAATAAAAGCACCGCAAAAGATATGCAGCCATTTGATTTTTGATATATTCATGCTACAAAATTACAAAAAAAACGGATTGATGAACGTAATATAACCAATGCTATATTCTTCAGATGATTAAGCGACTTCCCTGAAAAACAAAAACCTTGCACATTCAAGCGCAAGGTTTTACTTTATAATTCAGTTAAAAACATCAAGCTTTTTTCATTTTTCTAGGTTTAACCATATTTTCAGGCTTCAACATATCATCCAATTCAGCTTGCGTCAACAAATTTTTCTCTAAAACCAACTCGTAAACACCTCGTCCGGTTTCAAGAGCTTCTTTAGCTACTGCAGTTGAAGCTTCATAACCGATAAACGGATTCAAAGCGGTCACTAATCCAATTGACCGATATACTTGATCCTTGCAAACATCCACATTGGCAGTAATGCCTGTAACACATTCATCACGCAATGTACGCATACCGTTCTCCAAAATCTTCATCGACTCGCAAATACCAAATACGATAATGGGCTCCATCACATTTAATTCCAATTGTCCTGCTTCAGCAGCCATTGTGATCGTCATATCTGTTCCTATCACTCGAAAAGCAATCTGATTGACCACTTCAGGAATAACAGGGTTTACTTTACCTGGCATGATGGATGAACCGGGTTGTTTTGGAGGTAAGTTAATTTCATTCAATCCGGTACGAGGCCCTGATGACAATAAGCGCAAATCGCTACATATTTTAGATAATTTGATTGCCAAACGTTTTAATGCCGACGAGTACATAACAAATGCTCCCGTATCTTGTGTCGCTTCAATCAAATTAGGAGCCATAACCACCGGTATTCCTGAAATTTCAGCTAATCTTTTTGTTACCAACGGAGCATAGTCAGGGTCAGAATTGATACCCGTCCCGATAGCCGTAGCGCCCATGTTGATTGCGTAAAACAAACGAACATTTTCTTCCAAACGGTTAATTTCCTCAGAAAGCGTAACTGCATATGCTTCAAACTCTTGTCCCAAAGTCATCGGAACAGCGTCTTGCAATTGAGTTCTACCCATCTTAATGATGTCGGCAAATTCCACTGCCTTACTCCTGAATGCATCAACCAAACTTTTCAACACCTCAACAAGTTTCCTGTTGCTATAGACAATAGATATCTTAACCGCTGAAGGATAAGCATCATTGGTCGATTGCGACAAGTTTACATGATTGTTCGGATGACAATATTTGTATTCCCCATGCTGCTTTCCTAAGATCTCCAACGCTCTGTTTGCAATCACTTCATTTGCATTCATGTTGGTCGATGTTCCTGCTCCTCCTTGTATCGGATCAACGACAAAATACTCATGGTGTTTACCTTGTACAATTTCTTGACACGCTTGCACAATGGCATCACATATTGTCTTATCAAGTAAGCCCAATTCACAATTTGCAACAGCAGCTCCCTGTTTAATAATGGCAAGCCCTTTTAATAGTTCCGGATATAAATTGAGTTTTACCCCGGTAATTTTAAAATTTTCAAGTGCACGTACAGTTTGTATACCGTAAAGCACCTCATAAGGAATTTCTCGGTCGCCCAATAGATCATGTTCCGACCTTGTCTTCGTCTTTCCGTCACTCATGTTAAAAGGTTTTTTAGTGTGAAAAATTTGGATAAAAATATTTCCAAAACTAATATCTTGAATTAAATTTTGAAAATCATTTAAAAAAAATTTAACACAAAATATGAAAATATATAGTATGTAAAAGCAGTATTGTCCTTTCTTAGTTACTGATACAAAAAAATTTCTATCTGTCTTTATCCAAAAAATCGAATATATGACCTTCCATTTTTTGTTTTATAATTATATTTTCTATTTTTCACGAAAACGAGCAACCATTTGGTTTAGGTGATTAAAACATGTCCTTTGCTCGTGATTAATCATCATAAGCACAAAACACATCAAAAATTTACCTCAGATTAATTTACTCTTGAAATAGGTTTCCCTTGAAAAAAACCGATGATATTGGAAGCAGCTTCCTTTTGAATATCTATTCGTCCTTCAAGGGTTTGAGTCCCCACATGAGGCGTAAGCACCACATTATCCAATTTCTTTAATCCTTCACTGATTTGAGGTTCGTGTTCATATACATCCAACGCAGCGCCCCATATTTTTCCATTTTCCAATGCCTTAATCAATGCGGATTCATCAAACAAACTGCCCCGGGCTGTATTAAACAGAAACGCCGAAGGTTTCATTTT
>JAVBPN010000140.1:0-2566 GCA_031549585.1 Bacteroidales bacterium | reverse complement strand
ATTTTTATTATAGACCTAACAGGTCTTTCAGACCCGTTAGGTCTATAATTCTTCTTCCTGCAGCACAACTTCTTGACAAACATCTTCTTTGATAGATTTTCTGTTTGTCGATTTCCTCCATTGCTGGTGTGCAATAATAGCTGCTCCATAGGCACCCATTAATTCAGGAATGTCAGACATAATGACTGTTTTCCCGGAAAGAAGTTCCAATGCCCGCCTCACGGATGGATTACGGAATGTACCACCTTGCACGCACAAATGATCACCTAAATCATCCATATTGGTCACGTTTAGTACTTTGACCAGAGCATTTTTGATAACCGAATAAGATAATCCGGCGGCAATATCTTCCATGGAAGCGTTTTCCCGCAGCGATTGCTTTACTTTTGAGTTCATAAATACGGTACAGCGCGTACCGAGATCGCAAGGTGCGGCAGCATAACAGGCTTTCTGTGCAAACTCTTGCACGGACATCCCTAAATTATTGCCAAACGTTTCAATAAATGAACCACAACCCGACGAACACGACTCATTTAATTCTATTCTTTGTATGACACCATCGCGAATAAAGATTGCTTTCATATCTTGTCCGCCAATATCAAGTATAAATGATACTTTGGGGTCTATATGCCTTGCTCCGGCATAGTGGGCAATGGTTTCTACCACGCCATCATCGATTCCGAAAGCCGCTTTAATTAAATCTTCTCCATATCCGGTTACCACACTACGCCGGATAACCAAGTGTTTATCGGCTTTTTTCAGTTCATCACGAAATTGTTGTAGGCCTTCTTGGACAACTTCTACGGGTTTTCCCCGGTTATTGCGATAAAATCCGAATAATAGGTCGTCATTTTCTCCCAATACTACGATTTTAGTAGTGGTAGATCCGGAATCAATGCCAACAAAACAACCCTTGCCGGTATATTGTGTCAATGGTGTTTGCCGTACGGAAACGGGTATACATTTTTCAAACCAATCTTTTCGCTCGTGTTCCGACTTGAAAAGAGGTGCTAAACGGCCGGATGTTTCCGATTGACGCTGTTGTGGCTTATTGATAATGATTTCCTTCAATTGAGTGATATTGAAAGGATGATCGTTATTACAGGACAATGCAGCGCCCAATGCGGGGATTACTTCAGGATGTTGCGGTTTGATTATGTCGTTGTAAGAAATATTTAATACCTTGACAAAGCTATGGGTAAGTTCGGACAGGAAAGTGAATGGCCCACCAATGAACATTACTTTAGGGAGCACATCGTAACCCCGCGCTAATGTGTTGATACTTTGTATAGCAACCGCATGAAATACAGATGCGGCAATGTCTTCAGCAGGTATTTTGCGGCTAATCAGGTTTTGTACATCAGTTTTGGCAAACACGCCACATCGCGAAGCAATGGGATAAATATTTTGATAACCATTTGCCAAACGGTTCATGTCCGATGTTTCTACATTTAGCAAGGTCGCCATTTGGTCAATAAAAGCGCCTGTACCTCCGGCACAGCTACCATTCATGCGAATATCCGGCATTCGCTCGGATGAGAAAAATATCATTTTGGAATCTTCGCCGCCAATATCAATTAATGTCCGGACTTCTGGATAGAGTTGTTGTACAACCTCTGTAGCTGCTATTAATTCTTGAATAAACGGAATACCGGTACTTTCACAAATACCCATTCCTGCAGATCCTGTAATGGTCATTGTTACTTGCATGTCGCCCACCACATCCTCTGCTCCGGATAGTAAAGATAACACGGTTTCGTATATTTTGGTGTTATGCCTCACATAATCCGTATGCAACACGTTCGATTGTTCATCTACAATCGCTATTTTGGCCGTAGTAGAACCTACGTCTAATCCAATACGATACATCTTTGACCCTCTATACGCTGATTGAATTTTAACCCCAAAATAATTTTTTACATATCTGCGACTGATATGAAAAACCTACGGTTAATTTTTACAAAGATACAGTAAATTTTATCGATCGGTTAAAATTTGACATTTTTTGTCATTAAAAATATAATTTTTTTTAAACCTAATATTCATGCACTCAGCATTAAAGCTACTAACGTTTGTAATATTGTGCAAGATTTTATATTTGTAAATAATTCATTATCAAACTTAAATCATTCAGGCATGAAGTCTTTATATTCTACTGCAATACTATCAAGCGTGTTGTTTAGTTCGGTTACATTTAAGGATGTAACGAGTATCATTCTTTTGGGTTTGAAATCGGGTAATCCTTTAAAATAATTCGATAAATGCCGCCGCATTTCTAAAATTCCTCTAAAATCACCTTTACTTTCAATAGATTTAGCCAAGTGCATTTTTGCTAATTCTACTTTTGAGCAATGGTCATAGGAGGCATCAAAGTGCCTTCTTGCAAGAAGTGTTTGATTTCTGCAAAAATCCATGGCCGCCCATATGTCGCACGGCCAATCATAATGCCATCTACCCCGTAACGGTCAAACTTTTCTTTGGCCACCTCAGCCGAATTAATATCTCCATTGCCGACTACAGGAATGTGCATATGCGGATTATTTTTCACTGCTCCGATTAAAGTCCA
>JAVBPN010000042.1:0-7338 GCA_031549585.1 Bacteroidales bacterium | reverse complement strand
GGATTGAAGATGATGATATCATGTCTGATAAATTATTCAAAATAAAAGAAATACAAAATCCGACATTTGATTTTCTTAAAGATAAAGGGACTTTAATGGTTTACCCCACGCCGACCAAGCAGAATGCAAGTTTAGGCTCTCCTTATTCGGATTTATTTAGGGAGTTTCAGAAAAAATTGATGCAGAATAACAATGTGCTCATTACAATGGGATATAGCTTTAGTGATGAGCATATAAATAATCTTATATATCAAGCATTTACCATACCTTCATTTAGATTAATTGCATTTCTTGATAAGGATATCTCCAGTGCAAAAAAGCTCATTAATTTGGATGACCCGAGAATCTGGATAATCGGAGGTAAAGCGAAAGATGGTATGTTGCACTATTTTAAACAAATAGTCAATTTGCTACTTCCCGATTTAAATAATGACGAAATAGACAAAAAGATTGAAAATGCTATAAAAAATTTGTTCAATTAAACTTTTATGGGAAAGGACGATAAATACAGAGTGATTGGGAAGGTTGTTGCGATTACTTCCGACAGGTTCACCATAGAATTACTAAGCGGAATTGAAAATTTTAATGTAAACGGATTTGATGACATTCATTATTTTGCACAAGTTGGCAGCTATATTATTCTACCATATCAGAATTATCATATAGTTACCGAAATTGTAAGTGTCAAGGAACGGGATACGATACTTCCAAATAATAATCCGACAGAACAAATTTTAAATAAGAGTAAATCAATAAAATACCTTGAGGTAACTCCAATAGGAACCATAAGTATTGACAACAAATTTAGTTTTGGAGTATCGGTATATCCTCCATTATATTCGGATGTCCTCTATATCAAACAACAAGAGTTAGATTGTATTTTCAACATTGAAAATGTAGAAGTGCTTGTTAATGATGATTACAAAAATGTCAAAGACAAAACGCATGGAAACAACACACGGCTTCAATCTCTATCCATAGGTAAGTCCACAGTCTTTGAAGATTATGATATTAAAGTTGATATTGACAAGTTTTTCGGTAGCCATTCTGCAATATTAGGAAATACGGGCAGTGGGAAATCCTGTACGATATCTTCAATGCTACAAATTTTATATAAGAAAAATAGTTATGCCGCAGTGGGTTCAACGTTTCTTTTTCTTGATGTTAATGGAGAATACATGAATGCCTTTTCCGTTCTAAATGAGACTAATTCGGATATTCAGATAAAATATTTTTCAATAGACAGCGATGAACTTGAGAGTAAGTTTTTCTTACCACATTGGTTTCTCAGTTTTGAAGAATGGGCTTTACTTTTAAATGCAAGTGAAAAAACACAACTTCCTATTTTGAGAAATGCTTTGGGTTTAGCAACCCTTTTTGCTTCCGATAACTCAGAGTGCAACAAGAAAGTAAAAAATCACATTCTTGCTGCTTGCATTTTAACTTGCTATGAATCATCCGACTCCCCTGTCACAAAGTATCAAAGAATAAAATCATTAGTATCAAAAGGTGGTTTTAATAATGATATTTTAACCAATTATGATGCTAGATTTGGTAATTTTCCAAATCAAGATGCAGAAAAAAACTTTATTTCAACTATCAAGAATCATATTGATATCAATGGTTTTGAAATACCAACTTACAATAATACATTTTTTAGTTTTGATTTATTTGAAGAATGCTTAGATATAGCAATATTATTCGAGGAAGCACATGGAAATAAACAAATTCGTGATTATTGCTCATCGTTGCTCACTCGTTTCAAAAGTCTAAGAGATAGAAAGGATTTCGACTTCTTAAAAAATAATGCAAAAGACACAAATGTAGATTCTTATATTTTGAATCTAACAGGATTGAAGAGAGAAAAAGATTCTTTATGTAAAGAATCGCAAATCATTATTTTGGACTTAAATTCATGCGAAGATGAAGTCGTTGAAATAATATCGTGTGTCATATCTCGATTGTCTTTTGAAAAATTGAAGACAGCGGAACCTCGTAATCACTTCCCCATTAATCTGGTTTTAGAGGAGGCGCATAGATATATTTCCCTGATTCAAGAACGGACATTTTTAAAAGCAAATCATATCTTTGAACGCATTGCCAAAGAAGGGAGAAAGTACGGGATGTTTCTGATGATTTCATCGCAACGGCCAAGCGAATTGTCAAAGACTGTCCTTTCACAGTGCAGTAATTTTATTGTACATCGAATTCAAAATCCCGAAGATTTATCTCACATTAGACAAATCACTCCGCATGTATCCGAAACAGTTTTAAAGCGACTTCCTTCCATTCCCACACAACAAGCTTTAATTTTTGGACAGGCAGTAAACTTACCTTCCATGTTCAAAGTACATACTGCAAATCCGCTGCCCAAAAGCGATAACAATAAGGTTAGTAGAAATTGGTTCATTGCAAAAGATAGTGAAATTTCTATTAAGTTTCAATAACTTGCACAGTATATTCAATCAAGAATAGAATACCGCAAAGTATTGGGGTATCTGGTCGAAGTTTACTGGAAAGATAATGAAACACTGAGATTGAATTATAATTTTTTGGTTATTAATATTTTATGTACATCACGAAACAGGTCTGATGTGCTCGCTTTGTTTCTTCGACGTTGAAAATAACCCGCAACACTGACTTTTTGCAGAGCAATTGTCACAGTTATTTGGGTAAAAAACTTTCCAATCAGAAATAGATTTGCATGCAAACGGGTAAAGCGAAGGCTTCAAAAGACAATGAGGCAAGTTGAATATAAAAACGTTCATACCCCAAGTAGACAGACCGATTACTGCTTCTTCTAATTTGTTTTGATATTCAATAGGGTCAATCCAAATACATTGATGATGCTTGACAGCATAGCCCGTGTATTCCATTCCCATAAAGGCGACAGATTTTACAAAAGGCAGATTTTTATAGATGAATTTGGACAATTGAGGCAATCTCACATAGTTCATTTTATTGATGACAATCCTTAATTCGATGTCAAATCCATATCGCCCCAAATTGTAAAGTCCTTTCATGGTTTCTGCAAAAGACCCGTTTACTTGGGTAATCAAATCGTGGTCTCCCGCATAATCAGAGTGAAGCGGAATTCCGAATAGTATATTTCCAATCTTTTCGTCAACCAATGATTTTGTATAGTCTGTATTTGAGAAGAGTCGACCATTGGTTAAAATGTGTATCAAAATTTCGGGAAAACAAACTTGAATTTCCCGTAATATCTCGAATAATTTATTGCCTAAAAGAGTCGGCTCGCCGCCTGTTATTCCAATATTCGATAATTCCCGCGGAGCCGATTGGATAATTGACAAATTCCTTTGAAAGTGAAATTCAATATCATCCCGATTCAATGGAGGCTGGGAACACATCAAGCAACGGTTATTGCATTGAGCAGTTACGAATAACGAATTATCGTTAGAGTTGGTGTTAATTTTGGTTCTCACTGCGGTTTATCCAAAGTTTAAAAACGGATAGTACTTCATTTCCCCTTTCAGTCAACAATGAAAATAAGTGTTTGATAATTGCATGGTGCTTTCTGCAAAACGAAGAGGTTGGCCGAAATCCGTAAGGATCACCTTGTGTTGAGTAATTTCTGACAGGGTCGGCGCCACAATAGGTTTGAAATGCACAATCCGAACATCCCGCAATAAACTCAGTTGCCAACAATTGTGATAAATCCTGTGCTTTCTTACCATAAAATATATCTTCGTATTTATGGGAAACATGCCCCAACCGAAACGTATAATCTATGTTTTCGGCCAACATCCGCGATTCGTCCGAGGCATAAACATAACCATCGTAGTTATAGACAACAACACTATTGATAATACCTGCGGGAGATTGCAAATCCACAAACCCAACGGAAAAAGGTGTCAGTATTTTACGGAGTATGAGTGCAGAAAATTCTTCAATAAATACCTTGCCGCTTAGGTTAATGTCTATAATATAGTCCAATACCGATTTATAGAAATCGATGAATTTATCGAAATATACATCCCAATTTGCATGTTCTATCGCTGCTCCGTATGGATTCAAAGGGCGTATAAATATGCTGTTGAACCCATTTTGGATATAAGTATCCACTATCTCGCGGGGATAATCAAGAGAAAATTCCGAAGTTGTCATCAATGCGGAAATCTGGTCATTCCCGAGAATATTCCTCGCTTTCGTGATTCCTGCTATTACTTGGGTATAACTATCCGCCTTTCCGCGATTATGATTATGCAAAAAGTCAGGGCCGTCCAAAGAAGTTGATATTAAAACCTTGTATTGCTTGCAGATGCTTAGAACTTCGGGTGTGAGATTAATTGAATTTGTACAAAGTACATAAGTGATACTCTTTTGAAATTTCTTGTTTTGAGATTCAGCACATTCAATGGCATAACACAATAAGTCGGGAACCAAAGACGACTCACCTCCTTGAAATTCCATAGTAATGTGATTGGCAGGAGATTTGAACATCAGATCAACGCTTCTGGATATATCCTTTTTTTTCATGTCAAATGCAGTTGCTCCACTTGTTTTGCTACTGGCCTGACAATAAATACAATTCTGATTACAACGCAGTGTCAGCACAAATATGTGTAAAGAAGTAAATTCATTCAGGAATGACTTTTTGGTTCTTAATCTTACTGCAAGAATATCAATCAAGTCGGATATTGGAGATTCGCTGATGAAAAATGAGGCGATAAGGTCTTTATATAATGCTTCGGTTGGTAGTATCTCTCTTCCTACAATTCTATTGACTGTGCCATCAGGAGCAACCAGATAATCTCCGACTTCATTTATCAGTATTTCGTGGTTATCCAGCCTTTCAAAACGGAACGGGAGTAAATAGTATTGCATTTAATCCTTGCCTAAATTATAATCTTCGAATTCGTCACCATTAGCAAATGCTTTCACATATAATATGTTACGAATATCTTTCGTTTCTTTATTAATGATATCCCTGTTTTTGAAGTCAATAAAATCCTGATTAAGCTTACTTTTAAGCTTTTGAAAAGATTCTATAGAAAGATTGCCTGATTTCTTTTCAAGAATGATCTGTTGTATTTGATGACTTTCTCCAGCCTTCCAATAAATCAAGAAATCTTCTGTGAGCCAATATAAAACTTTGGAAAGAACTTGTTCATTGAATATCGAGACATCTATTGTTAAATCGACCTTATTATCCGATACTCGTGTCATATCAATCATGATGTCTTATTTTTTCAGAAAGTAAACTGTTTGTGTATTTACAATGCCATCGGCATCTATGCCTATACTTTCTTGAAATTTAATGACAGCTTTTTCAACAAATTCGTCAAATGTTGAGATTCCTTTTGCCAAACTACCTGTCAAAAACTTTTTATCAGTAAGGATATTGATAAGTTCCGTAACATCACTACCTTTCATGCTCTTTCTCAACACCCTGTCACCTAAATTAACCTTTTCGGACGCGATATCGTTGCCTGTTTTCAAATAACTATCTGCATAAGATTTCAATGCAGTGATGGTTGCCTTACCCGCTACTCCATCAGCAATAAGATTTTGATTTTTTTGAAACTTCTTTACTGCGTCTATCAGTATTGTATTATAGATCGCGTTCCCATAGGCATCTCTTGTAATATCCGATTCTTTAATATACTCAATCTTGATCAACAGCTGGACAAGTTCATTTACATCATTACCTTGTGTGCCTGATGTAATTGTCCTGTCTCCTAAAGAATAAACAGTTGTGCTAACTTTTGTTGTTGTTGATGGTGTGCTAATAAAGCTTGAAGAACCTGACGAAGAAGACGATGTTCCATATGAGCCACCATAACTACTCGACGACCTGTGGGAAGAATGTGATCGATGAGATGAATGCGACCGATGGCTTCTGTGACCCGCAATGAGATATGAGCCGTCGTCATGGAATTTCAAGATAAATTTCTGAGATAAATCTTTTTCTCCTTTTTGTTCTATTCTTGTGTTGTCATCATTAAGTTTGTTCAAGTCATACGGTATGGCTTCTGATTCAGTAGATGCCATCAATGAAGAAACTGATGTTAAGAATATGCTTTTCAATATTTTGTTAAAAGCAGACTTCATATTGTGTGTTTTTGATGAGTTTATAAATGGCTCTTATCTATACTTTGTCCCTTTTTCCGTAATCTTATACTTCTGTAAAGGGCTGTTAGGTTTATCAGGAATAGTACGTTCGACAAACCCTTGTTCCAATGCGGGGTTCAGATAAAGGTCGTTAAAGTTCCGTTTGTCCTTTAATCCCAGTTTTTCTTGTAATTCCGTCCTTCCAAGTTCATCCGTTAAAGCTTCCAGCAATAATTTGACTTGGGGGGTAACTGGTGGGGTATCTTGGGGGGTAACTTGATGGGTAGCTTGGTGGGTAGAGTCACTTTTTACATGTTCAACAGCATTGGTCACTACTACCTCAAAAACCGTAAGCTTCGACAAATCGAAGACGGCCCTTTTGTTTCCATTTTCCTCCAATTCTTCCTGTACACGGATGATGCCACGGCTGAAACGATTCACATAGCCCAATACTTTCATGGCTTCAGCAATCACGGGATTGCGATAGGCATTCACTGTTGGGAAGTTTTCGGCATTGGCATTACCATAAAGTCCGCCAGGATTCATGATTTCAAGCCTGTCCTCAAATTCGTAAAAACGCGTAGGCGTAGTGGATTCATAATCGCGATGCATCACGGCATTCATCACCAGTTCGCGAATTGCCAAATACGGATAATTCCTGACAATCTCTTCCCTTAAAACGCTCACCGAAATTGGCTTTTTTTGAACTACCGATGTTTCGATAAAAGCGTCCAGCTTGGAAAGTATGGTGACATAATCGCCCGTAAACTTGTTTTCGTTGATGACATCTGCTCCCATGGTTAGCCCGCCAAACTGTACATGTTGTACGTAGGCGCCAGACATATAGTACTCGGGATTTACGCCGAACATAAGAATGCCCGCATTGGTCGGACAATCGTACTTCAAGTTATAAAAACGCAGTGATGCCAATTGCTCCTTGACATCCCGATTATCCCTTTTGAGAATTTCGGGTGCGATGGCTTTGGGTAGGTAAAATAACGAAAACAGGTCGAGTTTCAAGTCTTTTAGTGAAGCATCAAAACATGGACGTATGTCGAAAGTGGTTGCATTGGAAGCTCTTTTTTCGGTCAGAATACGTTCCTCGGTCTCATTGGCAATTGCTTTACGAGGGCCAATACGAATCCATGTCCGTCCCCTGTATCGAACAGGAGTGAAAGAAGATGGTTGTACTTCAATTACAATAACATCACCATCAGGAAACGAAACAGAATCTACGGTCATCACGGGTTGAGGCAGGATGTT
>JAVBPN010000252.1:0-5868 GCA_031549585.1 Bacteroidales bacterium | reverse complement strand
CGATTAGTGTCATGTATTTTTATTTTAGAAATTTCCGAAATCCGTCAAGCGTCATGATTTCATCAGGATATTCCTTATCATTTACATAATAGAAAATGGTTACTTTCTTTGCCGTGAAATCAAATTCTACGGTAAACAGGTTCAGTACCATTTGACGCTTGCATTGTGTTTGCAGGTTGTCCAGCAACAATTCTCTTACCCGTGACGAGAATGTATCATCCGATTTGAAATCCGATAGGGTTCGTGTCATATTTCAAAAGTTTTAAATCGAACTGTGTCAAAGTGCGTCAAATTATCCTACAATTGTTGATTTCTTTATGAATAAGCATGTAAAGTCCATTTTTTTAAGTTTTTTGGCCGCTTCCTCACTACACATAAGCCAAGTTGATTGCCAACGCCCGAGCCGTCCATCATTCCACCTGATGACTGTAAAAAAGTCCGTTTCAATGGGAACAGGATTATTGACATCAACATAGTGGTCGGCGTATAGATGAACCAAGTCTACAGATTTTTCCGGTAACCATGTGGCTTTTTTCAATCTCGGTTTGCCGGAAGAAAGAGTATTCTCAAGTGGATTTTCAAACCATTCAAGTTCATGGTATCTTAATCCGGTAAATGTTTCTGTAAGCAACGGTGCGATATGCCGGTGTGTAAACAAGCCTTCCTGTGATGCAGAATCTATTCCATAACATCCAATAAAATCGCCGACTTTCGAACCAACTACTCCAAAAGGACTCTCGTGCGACCACATTACTTGTGTTTTTTCGCATTCGGTTGGCTTTTCCAAATACTTTTTTCCTTTCCATGTCACTGCTATAGTTACATAAGAATAGTCGCCATTCACAACTGATTTTGCATTAACGTTGTATGCTGTTATTGATTTAGAGTTCATTATATTTCAGTTTTGATATCCTTGTCAAATAATCCAATCGTCATTAAATAGGATAGAGTTATCGTCTATCTCAAACTCGTTGTTTTTTAACCGGCGAAAAAGTTCTTCGCCAAAATTGTCAAACGATGATGCTACAACAATTTCATCGCTCTCCATATCAATTCCCGAGTAAAGAAAAATAACCTGTCCATACTGTCCGTTTTTCCCTGCATTCAAATCTAAAATCAGTCTGGAGGAAGATTCGAAGTCTGCAAATGGTATCCACAAATTGTCCCACAACACGGGTTTTACTTTATTTTCGGTAATGTGCCCTATTGGTTCTTCATCGCCGAACAGTTCCATTTGCTGCTTTATTACCTGTATGATTTCTGTTAGCGGTAAAAAACGATTGTATCCTACAAGCGGAAAATCTTCGCCTTTCGTTGTCTGCCCATTGAAAGTCTGCAAATAGGATGTAAACGCCAAAGGCAATTGTATGCTTAATTGTTTTTCCAACGTTTCAACTTGTTTCACGTCAACAGGTGTATTCAGCGTCTTATAAGTTTTCGGCGAAATCCGTTTTATCTCTTCTGAAATCAATTTCCATATCTCGTTTTTACTGTTCATGCTTTGTTGCTTTGTTTTCTATTCAATGCACTTTTCGTTAATGGCAGCCAACATTCCACAGTTGCTTACGGCAAGTGCTGCTAATCTCACTTTACTTCTCCGACTTTTTCAAAATTTAGCCCTCTGATTCTGTTTTCCTCCATTATCTTTAAGAATTTGTCTGTGCAGTAATAAGTGTTGTTCAATTTTATATCTCTGAAAATTATTTGATTTTCAACTTCTTTCGCAATGAAATTTATAGCATGACTGCTTAACATAGCCATAGATTGCTCAAAATCCAATCCGTCGAAGTCTATCGCTTTAATCACAGACAAAACATTCACATAAACAAACTCATCAATGATTCCTTCTGTTTTTACAGGAAGAAGTTCTACCGGCAACGTTTTGAATATGGACGAGAAGTTTTTCCTAATCAAAAAGATATTCCCGTAACTTCTTGCGTCAAAATCATCTTTTTTCTTTTTCTCTGTGGCTATTTCTCGCTTTAATGTTGATATATCTTCTACTTTGATGAAAACAGGGACATTCCAACTGTCTGATAGAGGTTGCCCTTGGTGATAATAAAAATCGCCGATTGTGTCATCATTTATTCCCGTGATGTCTTTATAGGCAAAGTCTGAATGAAATGTGTATATATTCATATTAATTGTTATTATTTTTTCCAGTATGTATTTCTTTGCTAAACCAAACATTGCCACATTCTCCACATCCCCAAAACCGTTCTGTTCCATCATCAACGTAACTAATGATGCCGTCTTTGCAAATGGGGCATTCGATTATTTCGCTTGTTTGATTGATTTTCTGTTTCTCATCTAATAAATCAAAAGGGTCAATACAGCTGCCTTTGTAACATATTGGGCATTCGATAAAAATAAGTTTCCCACCATTTGATATCGCGTGATTCAATAGTTTGCTTTGCTTTTTATCTGCCTCGAATATGCTTTGGCATTTTTGACATTTTATCTTCATATTTATGATTATTCGTATATTTCACTATCATTCGAAAGCTTCAGCCGCTTCATTTAACCACGATTTCATTGCTTTGGATTCAGGGTTATTCAATCGAAGAGCGATTTCCGTATTTATCTCATCTGGCGGCGCTATCTCAACAAGCACACAAACACTATCTCTTGGTTGATTTCTTCCAAAAATTCCTTTTTCATCCAATTTTCTCATCGCCGATTCCATTGCCTGTAATCTAAGCGTAATTTCTTTATCCCAATCGTCATCGTCAAGTTCATCTATGGTCGGCCGTGTAGATAATAACTCGGCCACAATTTTAAAATTTTCTTCTCCAAAAATGCAATAAGGCGAATCCGCGTATGACCATTTAATATCTTCTTCGTGACATCCCTGTCTTTCGGCTTCGCGTTTCAACGCTTCCCAAGACCACGCCGAAACGACAGGACAGAATCCTTCCGGAATAGTCACAAGAGAACAATAATAGTAATCTTCTCCATTCTCAAAGAGTTCAAGAAATGATTTCCTCGCTGCGTTTTCTATTTCGTCGGTCAAAATTTCAATATCACTTTTCATCGCACATTATATCTTTCAATTAGCCCCAGAAGTAAATCACATTGATTCAGCTCCACATCCAATAAGTCATCATATGATTCAATTTCGTTGGAATTTTCAATGACAAACGATAAGTATTCACTTGCTTTGTCGTAACTGCCTCGCATAAATAATGCTTCGCCTAAAAAGCTATTTGCTTTTATAAGGCTGACAAAATCATTTTCTTCTTTGGCTAAATTGATTGCATTTTCCAATGTCTCAATTATTTTATTGTACATCTTACGACCTAAAAGCAATTCTGCTTTGTAAATAACTTGTTCTGCTTTCATATTTTCTTGTCATTCATTAAATGACTTACATATCGTCCACCGTGGGCAACAATATTTAGAAATTGAACATTGTTGAGTTTTTGCAATTCAAAAAGTTGTTCTGTTTTTAAAATCGAACCTCTTAACTTGAAATGCTTAACTGTTGAGAATCCTTTTGATTGAAAAAGTTTTTTGTAGCTTTCAAATGAGGTATACTCTTCGGCCGGTATATCATAAACATCAATCATTTCCGTGTAGTCTAAGGCGGATAGTTGAGAAAAGTTTTCGCTATCTGCTAAATTCTCAATGAAATTTTGATTACTATACCCTGCCTGTATTGTCAAGGATTTTAAGGGATGTTTGCCAATCTGAAAAAAGGATTTGTCCGGAGCCGAGGGCAATACCAAACTTTCCAGATTTGGCATTTTTGAAATGAGTTTTGCAATGATTCCATTTTCATCCAAACAATCTCCATCAATGATACTTTGATTATGGTCTCCCAAGTTTGTAAGTTGAACCACGAAACTTTTCATATTCGGAAAAACAACATTTGAATTTACAAGCCTGTTAAAATTCCAACTTTTCGTTCCATTCGCACCTTCGTCAGGCCCTGAGAATTTTATAGAAATCAATTTATCGGCAATCTTTGGATTGGATATAAATTCTAAAAATCTGCAAAATGCAAAGTTGGTACTATAGTCTATTTCGGTAATCTTCGTATCAGGGTCATCATCATAACCATCGCCCCAAAAGATAATCTCAAAGAAGTCTCCAACTTGAGAGAAAAATATGTTGGATGAGTAATCCACAAAATATGCTATGTTATCTCCTGTTTCAAAATCGGTTGTTTCGTACTTGTACACTTCTTTTTGAAGTTCCAAAAATTGTTCAATCATATTTTTTTATTTCTTTATGATTACTATTTCTCCTGCTTCCAAAAAATACACATTGGTATAGCCCTTATTTTCCACAAACCGTTTTACCTTTTCTGTGCATAGGCAGATACAGGAATCTTCGGGATGAAAGAAATCGAAATTATCTATTTCGTTTTTAGCGATAAAAAATCCTTTCCCGCTTTCTCTCGGAATGATAACTCCGTCTTCAAGTTGAGCAACACCTGTAATATTGCGTAATATTCTGCGTACTTTTCCTTTATCTATTTCTTCCTCAATATCCACCGTACTATTTGACAAAAGCGATACTCTTTTTGTCATTTCTATCTTTGCCAAAACAGGATATTCGACAGGATACCATTTTAATCTTGATTTCTTCTTACTATCCGTAACCAAATCTACTACCTCTATTTGTTTTTTCGTGATGCCGATAAATAGGGATACCAATGTGTCGACAATACTTTCTTTTGCCACCAATGAAAAAAATGTAGGAATAAAATCTGCTATCTTTTTATTGTCGGCACCCCAACTGTTCCAAATGAATTTCATCGGTTCGGGCTGTTTTTCGTTTAATTCCTCATAAGGAGATAAACGGGCATATTCGCCATTAAAATCGATGTATAATTCATATATCAGCATAACATTATCATTCATTATCCAACCCTCATTACTTAGGTTCTTTCACGGCTTCGCCGCCGTCAGTCACAGTTACCTGCTGCCAACATCGGAATATTTTATTATAAATAAGCGCATTATGAAAACACGCTGTATTTTCCATTCTCACTTTTCCACTCTCAACTCTCAATTCTAACTCCCGTACACTCTTCAATCGTCTGCACATCGATTCCTTTGGCTTTCATCCGTTGGGCAATGCCCTGCGCCGTCGGGTCGGGCTTGAGCGTTTTTAACACACAATCGGCCAAGAACCCGACTGCCTCGACAAGCGTTTGTTGCCCTTTGCGCGTACTGAAATCAATGCCGCCGAAAGTGGAACGCTTGCTGTGCAAAATCATATAGTAGATACCGCCAATAAGTATTGAGCCGGTAGTGCGGAAATCAACAGGCGAATTCTTAAAAATTTGGTCGAACTTTTTCGCCATAGCCTCGGCATTGGCTTCACGCAGTTGTGCGGTACGACGGGTGGTAGGGTTGTCTTCCGACAATTCCCAAATCAGCAACCGTTGCATCCCGCGGTTCTTGTAGAGTGCTTTTATGAGGTTATTCAACGTGGTACGGTAGTATGCTTCGGGGTCAAAACCGACGCTTTCAACATCCATAATGTCCGTCATCCAATAATCGTACTTGCGGGTAAATTGCTCGAACAGCGTGTCCAAATCGGCATAACGCTTGTAAAACACCTGTGGCTCGACGCCCGCACGCTGCATAACGCCCGTAAGCGTGATATTGGAAAAACCGACTTCCTCCACCAGCACCCGCGTGGCTTCCATAATATCGCGTTCCAGCGAAATATCGCTGCGTCGCCTGCGACATGGTTTTTCTCCGTTTTCCGGTATACTCATATCTTTGTTATTCAACAGGTAAAAACACCACTAAACAATATATATTGTTTTACAAAGATAGAAAATTGTTTGAATCTGCAGAGCGGAAAGCGATTCAACTTTTCAATCTGCATAAAAAACAGATGACCTAAATA
>JAVBPN010000019.1:0-51378 GCA_031549585.1 Bacteroidales bacterium | reverse complement strand
AGGATATTTTGAGTTTTCAAGTCCGCCACGTGCTGCATATTCCCACTCATATTCGGTAGGCAAGCGATAATGATGTACAAAAGGATCTTTATCTTTTGCAAGCGCGTTGTTCAACAATTCGGTACGCCATATACAAAATGCTCTTGCTTGTTTCCAATTAACACCTACAACCGGATAGTTGTCATAAGCCACGTGCCAGAAGTACATGGTAGCAAAAGGTTCATTGTATGAATATGAAAAGTCGCTGATCCAGCATAAAGTATCCGGATATACAGGAACTTGATCATGCAATACAAATGCAGACCGGTCTTTTACAGGAACTCTCTCACCTAAAGCATTATAAGCGAAACCGTCATATTGCTTGGTTTTAAAGTTATACCTGTTACCGGGGGCAGCAGCTTGTTTCATATCTACCCAATAGTAATCATAGATGAGTTTACGGGTATCGATTTCCTTACGCCCGAAAAACCTTTCTTCCGGAACAAGATACATTTGGTCCATGACTTCCCTTTGCGTTTCATCTTTAAAATTGATTTTCGTATTCCAATTTAAAGGACGGGTATCGTCATCCATTTGGTCAAAAGTGTCTCCTTCCCTGAAAAATCCATCTACTCCGTCTTTTGCTAACATACGGCGTGCAATAGAATCTTTCACCCAATATACGAATTGCCGGTACTCATTGTTGGTGATTTCGGTTTCGTCCATCCAAAAAGCATCTACAGAAATGGTTTTGGACAACGCATTTTGAGCCCATGCAACATCTTGATCGCTTGGACCAATTGTTAATGAACCCAATGGAATATAAACCATTCCATATGGTTCGGGTTCAAAATATTTACCTCTCCCGGACACACCAGTTAGTTCGCCGCTGTTACTGTTTCCACAACCATAAAGTATTAAAAATAAAATACTTATCGGGAATAATCGCTTCATATGTTTGATATTAATAAAACTTTCTAATTCAACAATTATAAAAATCTAACGCTTTTATATTTTTGTGTGACTTTCTCCTTAACAAAACTAAAACAATATCCTACCATAATTTCATGAGACCCTTTTGAATAGTTCCGGATGTTTGTGTAGGTAAAATCGTATGAGTAACCTATTTTTAATCCACCAAATAAATCGACTCCGATCATCCCTATTACTGCATCATTCAAACGGTATCCTACTCCGCCCCATATTTTTTTATTATACATTACATTTACATTCCCCGTGAATTGACTTGATGTTCCATCTGAATTGACCCATATTGTAGGCGCTATTTCCCAAACCGGGTTTCGTAAGGGTATCAAACATCCTGCACTGATATAATAATGCCTTTTTAATTTAAAATAATTCAAAGTGGGTTCAAGTAAATGGGTAGTCGATATCCCTAAATTCACTTGTTCGGTACGATAAAAAAGACCAAGCCCCATGTCAAATCCACTCACACTTTCATTTTCTTTAGGTATCGCACCATCAGTCTCCCAACTTCCATTCGGTATATACCACGAAGATTTTAAAGCATTGTTGATAAATAAACCGCTGATGCCAACCCCTAATTTTCCCGGACCCAAATTGAAACGATATGCATAATCTAACCCAACACTTATGTTTTGATCATATCCGACTTTATCGCTCAAGAAAGTGACTCCGACTCCACTGTTAATCCGGTTTATGGGCCCGTTTATATGGAAAACCGATGTATTTGGATGTCCATCGAACCCGACCCATTGATTGCGATTGACCAACGTGGCACAAATCGCATCATGACTTCCGGCATACCCTGGATTTACAGCCATCTGATTAAACATGTACTGGCTGTATTGTGGGTCTTGCTGGGCTTCTGCCTTGATCATCAAGATAAAACAACACAAAAGACCAATTCGAAAACCTCTCATCCTATTTTTGTGACATTTAAAAAAACGTAAAATAAATAAAAAAATTGTATACGAGCAAAAATGTCACACCGGAATTTTGCATAAACACTATTCTTATACTGTTTAAACATCCAAATGGTTACATTTTTGAGTAAAAATTTTTACATAAAAACTGACGATTTTTTACAATAAATTGAAAATCAGATAATTATTTTTTCTTTAAAAATTGTAATTAATTGATTCTTTGATATGTTTTCCACCATCTGTCAGGAATTTCTTGTTCGGAAGATTTTACATAATCATTGTATGTGCATGAAATCAACTCATTATATGTACCACCTTTCAATGAAGGAATCTCCATCCACCACCTTTCTGTTTTAATGTTCTTGTAAAAACTTAAATTGTGATGCAATTGGTCAAAATAAATAACATATTTTTTAAAATTCTGAGGATTAACGCTTGGATGGTCCGGATTACGTTTTTTCACCCCTTCAAAAAAGTACCATGCAATTTGTGCAGATAATTTAGCTGTAATGTCACGCAAATCGTTATCCGGAATCATATCAAATATACCTGCAATTTTGCAACGATATCCCAATCCTGCATAAAAAGCCATTTGACAAATCTCTTCTCCGGAAAATCCGTTGGGCGAAGGAATAGATGCTGCCGGAGCATCAGAATACTTGACAGAGTTGAGGCTTAATGCCAACAAATCGGAATCTCTCATAACCGGCTCGCATTCGCGGAGATTATCCAACCTCATTGAACCCAACCGATATACTTCATGATGCTTTGTTTTACAAATACCCAAATCCTGATCGGCAACATAATATGATTGATATCCGACGTTACAAAAATGAACCGGACTGCTTTGATTAAATATGATATCATTGATCGGATGGCCTTCGGCTCCGGATGACGGAAGCCTAAGATGGGGAGAGATAACCGTCAGGTTCGGATTGGAAGACTCAACTGCTAAATAACTTCCATAAAATACATCTAAAGTCCCGCCAATAACCCATGTAACGATTCCGCGTTCAAGCATTTCGGACAGTACATGATTCAATGCATAATAAGTATCGGAAAGTGTCTTGCCTGTGCGGATATTACCCAAATCAATCACCGATCCTGGTGTACCTACTGAAAGGGCATATAGTTGTTTTCGAACTTTTTCCGGCATTTTTATTTCGCCGGCATTATCGGAAAAGCGATCTTCCGGGACACCCAACAATGCTACACGCACAGAATCGGGAATGTCAAAATTCAAATCGGTACCATATAATATAATGGTATCCCCAAAACTACCCGAAGAACTCACCGCCTTCAAATCGTCACTTACAGGTATCAGGTAATCTTTTAGATTCATTATTTTATGCAAATCAAATTCTCTACAGATAAGTACTCTTGCCCAAATAATCGACGTTTTCGAATATTAGCTTTATGTTGATTTAATGAAATTAATATTCAATATTCGATTATCAATATTCAATTACTTAAAAGAAAAATCAGAATTAACCAAGAAAAGCAATACCTTGCTTTGAAATCTTTTTCGATTAGGCTTTTTTACCTTTTTTTCGTGTTGCTTTTTTGGGTTTGGCAGCTCCTTTCTCGATAATTTTTATACAATCCTCAAAACTAAGCGCCGCTGGCTCTTGCCCTTTGGGAATTCTGAAATTGTCCTTTTCATATGATATGTATGGCCCCCAACGTCCGTTTAATATTTGTAAAGCCGGATCTTCTTCAAAAGTCTTGATGATCTTGTTCCTGTCGGCTTCACGTTTCGCTTCGATAACCTCGATAGCTCTTTCCTGATCAACCGTCAACGGATTATCCGTATTTGGTTTCAAGGAATAAAATTTCGAATTATGTTGTAAATATGGGCCAAAGCGGCCTACCGCAGCTTTTATTTCTTTCCCTTCATATTCGCCCACTACACGCGGAAGCTTAAATAAATCCAATGCCTCTTCAAGAGTAATGGTATCAATATGTTGCCCTTTCAACAAACCGGCAAATCTTGGTTTTTCCGTATCGGAAACTTCTCCAATTTGTACCAGCGGGCCATATCTACCTATTTTAGCGATTACCGGATTTCCTGTTGCAGGGTCAACACCTATATGGCGTTCGCCAACAGTGCGTTCCGACGTCTTAGTAGTAACATCTACTTTAGTATGAAAAGGACGGTAAAATTTATCGATCATTTTCGTCCAATTCAAATGGCCTTCAGCTATTTCGTCAAATTCTTTTTCTACGGAAGCCGTAAAATTATAGTCCAAAATATCTTGGAAATGGTCGACCAAGAAATCATTAACGATCATTCCGATATCATTCGGAAAGAGTTTTGCTTTCTCTGCACCTGTGATTTCACTTTTTGTTTCTTCCTTTATTTTGCTGTCTTTCAATGCGTAAACCACATAAGGCCGCACGATTCCTTCTTTATCTTCCTTCACCACATAGCCACGCTGCTGGATTGTAGATATGATCGGTGCATAAGTCGACGGACGGCCAATGCCCAATTCTTCGAGCTTTTTTACCAAACTTGCTTCGGTATATCTGGGCGGATGATGGGTGAAACGTTGCGTAGCAATCAATTTGTCTGCAAACAATGACTGACCTTTCTTTACAGGAGGCAATAAAGAATTAGTTCCTTCATTGTTGTCATCATCACTTGATTCCGTATATAATTTTAAGAAACCATCGAATTTAATTACTTCGCCTGTAGCGACAAATTTTTCTTCGACATTTGAAATCCGGATATCAATAGTTGTTTTTTCCAAAAGAGCATCACTCATTTGCGATGCAACGGTGCGTTTCCAAATTAAATCATACAACCGTTTTTCCGCATTGTTACCCGGAACGTCTGATTTATCTAAATATGTCGGACGAATGGCTTCGTGCGCTTCTTGAGCTCCCTTGCTTTTTGTTTTATATTGACGCGTTTGAAGATATGGCGCACCAAACTGTCCTGTAATTACCTTTTGTGCCATTTTTATAGCCGTATCCGACAAATTGACGGAATCGGTACGCATATAAGTTATCTTTCCTGCCTCATACAACCGTTGTGCCACCGACATAGTTTGCGCCACCGAAAAGCCCAATTTACGGCTTGCCTCTTGTTGGAGAGTAGATGTGGTAAACGGCGGAGCCGGAGATTTTTTCGACGGCTTGGTGATGATATCTTCAATTTGGTAGCTTGCTGCCTTACACCGGTTCAAAAACGCAACAGTTTCTTTGTCTGTATCAAAACGTTTGTTCAATTCTGCCGGAATAACTGTTTTTTGATCTTTTTCAGAAACTAAAAAAAGGCCGGTGGTTTTAAAAGAAGATTTACTTTTAAAGTCACGGATTTCCCGCTCCCGTTCTACCAATAAACGTACAGCAACCGATTGTACCCGTCCGGCAGAAAGAGAAGGCCTAACCTTCTTCCACAAAATAGGCGACAATTCAAATCCGACCATCCGGTCCAATACACGGCGAGCCTGCTGTGCATCCACTAAATTTTGGTCTATATCTCTTGGATTTTGAATTGCTTTAAGAATAGCATCTTTGGTAATCTCATTGAAAACAATCCGTTTGACCTGTTTTTTATTCAGGCCCAATACTTCGTATAGATGCCAAGCAATAGCTTCTCCCTCACGGTCTTCATCGGATGCTAACCAAACTGTTTCAGCTTTTTGAGATAATTTCTTCAACTCAGATACGACTGTCGTTTTATCCTTTGATACTTCGTACTTCGGACGATAACCATGTTCGACATCTATACCTAAATCTTTCTTCTCCAAATCACGAATATGTCCAAAACATGACTTGACCAAAAAATCTTTCCCCAGAAATTGTTCTATGGTTTTTGCCTTTGCCGGCGACTCTACTATTACTAAATTTGGCTCCATGAAAAAGTATTGGCTTATTCAAAAACGATGCAAAGAAAAACAAATAGTATCGGATGATCAAAATTTTAAGACAATTATTTTGTACTTTTGTGCGCTCATCTTTGTGATTTTTATGTAGGATGACACCAAATCCCTTAAAAGGAAACTTTTTTAATTTGCATTTTTAAATGCTTATAAACGATGACATAGGATTAACTATGTATCTAATCCAAATCAATAGTTACATAAGGAATCACAAGAATTTTTATCATTACTAAATGTATTGATCGTCACGAAACCGTTTTTATATGGCTCTCAATAAAAAGAAATTTGTTCGTATTTTCTGGGGAACAGCTGCAGGTATATTTCTGCTGATCGTTCTTCTTTTCGCGTTAATTGCTGGCGGAATGTTCGGATTCATGCCGACGTTTGAACATTTGGAAAATCCCAGCACCGATCTGGCATCTGAAGTATATTCTGCTGATGGAGTCTTGTTAGGTTACATAGGAATAGAAAACCGTTCAAATGTAGATTATAAGGATCTGCCTCCGCACCTGGTCAATGCTTTGATTGCCAGAGAAGATCATCGTTTCCCAACTCATTCGGGTATCGATGGAACGGGATTGCTTCGTGTAGCTGTAAAAACAGTATTGCTGCAAAGAAGAAACGAAGGAGGAGGAAGTACCATTACGCAACAATTGGCCAAACAGCTATTCAAAAGAGATACAACCACATACAGCTGGGGGCTTATCCGTAAAGCCAACATGGTGACCATTAAATTTAAGGAATGGGTAATTGCCGCACGGCTTGAAAAGCAATATACCAAACAGGAAATTATCACCATGTACCTAAATGCTGTTCCATTCGGATACAATGCATTCGGTATCAAATCGGCTGCCCAGACATATTTCCAACAAAGCGTCGATTCCCTGAAAATTGAAGATGCCGCTATGCTGGTCGGAATGCTGCAACGGCCTAGTTGGTATAATCCGGTAAAATATCCCGACCGTGTCGTTGTTCGCCGCAATAGTGTTTTAACCAAAATGGAGGAACACGATTTCATTACCAAAGCACAATTGGATTCGCTCAAGCAATTGCCGCTCAATTTGAAATTTGAACGGTTAGACCATCAGTCGGGAACTGCAACTTATTTTAGAGAATACCTCCGACTCATCATGAATAGAAAGAAGCCAGAAAGACGCAACTACCCAAATAATCCACAGTCCTTTATGGCGGATTCGATACAATGGGCGGATAATCCGTTGTTTGGCTGGTGCAATAAGAACATGAAACCGGATCAGACACCATATAATTTATATGTCGATGGGTTAAAAATTTATACGACTATTGATTCCCGGATGCAAAAGTATGCAGAAGAAGCGCTTCGAAATCATTTAAAAAATTCCTTGCAAAAGGACTTCTTCAATGAGAAAAAAGGACACAAAAAAGCGCCTTTTGCTGACAATCTGACTGATCAACAAATAGAAGGCATTATGTTGACGGCCATGCGTCAAACGGAACGATACCGAATATTACGAGCAAAAGGACTATCGCAAAACGAAATTGTTAAAAATTTCAAAGAGCCATGCGAAATGACTATTTTCACATGGGATGGAGACCGGGATACGATTATGAGCCCTTGGGACTCGATTCGCCATCATAAAGCTTTCCTACGGGCAAGCATGATGGCTATGAACCCACATACCGGAGAAGTGAAAGCTTACGTGGGTGGCATTGATTTTAAGCATTTTCAATACGATGGGGTAAAAATGCAAAAACGGCAAGTGGGTTCTACATTTAAACCTTTTTTGTATACATTGGCCATGCAGGACAGAAAAGAATTGACCCCCTGCACTGAAGTATTGAACGTGCCACAAACTTTTATTGTAGGAGACAGTACTTGGGCTCCCCAAAGTTCCGGAAAAAAAGAATACTTCAATAGACCGGTTACCTTGAAGTGGGGATTGGCCACATCTGAAAATAATATTACCGCATGGTTATTGAAACAGGTTTCACCTGCCGCTGTGGTTGAAATGGCAAAGAAAATGGGAATTATCAGCCATATTGACCCAGTGCCATCCATTGTTTTAGGTACACCGGAAATCACTTTGGCTGAAATGGTCGCAGCTTTTGCTGTATATCCCAACAAAGGCGTCTATTCGGAGCCAATCTATGTAACACGTATTGAGGACAACAATGGCAATGTATTGCAACGATTTTCTTCACTCAAAGATGAGGCCATCAGTGCACAAACCGCATATTTGATGACCAATTTATTGGAAGGAGTTGTCAATGGAGGTACAGCAACCCGGCTACGTACCGTTTACGGTTTAAAAATGCCTCTGGGTGGAAAAACAGGGACTACTCAAAAACACGCTGATGGATGGTACATAGGCATTACACCTGATCTGGTGGCAGGTGTATGGGTAGGTGGTGAAGAGCCTTCCATCCATTTCGATAATATGAGGCTAGGACAAGGATCGGCCATGGCTTTGCCTATATACGGATTATTCATGCAAAAAGTATATGCCGATAAAAACATCCGCCTATCTCAAGAGCCATTTGAACGTCCGGATGGATTTAATGTAGATATGAATTGCGACATATCAAGACAATTTGAAGGCGTCACTGAGTATAGCGAATACAACGAATAGTGAAATTCGTCCTTAAGGTTTGGATTTTTTAACTTATTTAGCAAAAAATCAATTTATCCCGGCGCTTTCTGTTGAGCCAAAACAAGCGCCAAGTTTGATTATTGTTATACCATGTTATAAAGAGCCGCAATTGTTGCGGACATTACAATCTTTATATCGCTGTCAACGCTCAGTTGAATATACAGAGGTAATCGTCGTGATCAACCATCCGGATAATGCGCCGGACGAAGCAAAGCGACTTAACGAGAAAACATGGTCTGACGCACAAAACTGGATTGCATCACATACAGATAAAAAATTACAATTCCACATTATCTATAAACCGGATATTCCTCAAAAAGATGCAGGAGTAGGTTTCGCCCGTAAAATGGGCATGGACGAAGCCGTATATCGTTTCGGATTATTTGGAGTATCCAATGGAGTCATTGCCGGATTTGATGCCGATGCGGAATGTGACAGCAATTATTTAATAGAAATAGAACGAGCCTTTGCAAATCCTAAAGTCAATGGGGCTTCCATTTATTTTGAACACCCTACAGAAGGAAAAGAATATGCAAAATCTGTTTACATAGGAATTTCCTTGTATGAATTACATTTGCGCTATTTGAATCAGGCATTGCGTTATGCTGGATTTCCATATGCTTTTCATACGGTTGGCTCTTCCTTTGCCGTTCGTGTATCTGCCTACCTGAAACAAGGAGGAATGAACAAACGCAAGGCCGGCGAAGATTTCCACTTCTTGCAAAAAATTATCCCATTAGGTAATTATATAGAAATAAATACCACACGGGTAATCCCCTCTCCCCGCCCCTCCGACCGTGTTCCTTTTGGAACAGGGGCAAGTATCGGCCGTTGGTTAGAGAATGAAGATAAAACAACCTTATTCACATACGCACCCGATTTATTTGATCATTTAAAAAGTTTCTTTTCGCTTGTTCCTAAATTTCATCAAGCAAATCGCATAAAAATCATTGAATTGTGCCAAAACTTGCCTGATACTCTTCTTTCTTATCTCCAACAAAATAATTATGAAACACATATTGAGTTGGCCAATGCAAATAGCTCGTCTTTAGAAACTTTTTCAAAAAGATTTTATAATTGGTTTAATGGCCTTCAGACAGTCAAATATCTGAATACCGGAAGTATGTGTTTCCCGAAAATACCGGTTCATCAAGCAGCCAACCAATTACTTGAAATATCTGGATTTCCCAAGCAGTCAGATTTCGACCTTTTATCTTTTTATCGTAAGTGGGAACGCGGATAATCAAGACCTGGTAGGCCTTTCAAATACAGAAAGCAAGTCACTTAATTCTGACCATACGTACTTTATAAATCGTATTTTTCATAACTTTGCCGCACATTTTAAAATTAAAATTTTAAGCCGGAAATGTTCGAAAATTTATCTGACAAATTAGATCGCGCCTTTAAAATACTGAAAGGGCAAGGAACCATCACCGAAATCAATGTTGCCGAAACGCTGAAAGAAGTTCGCAGAGCATTGCTCGATGCCGACGTCAACTATACAATTGCCAAAAGTTTCACCGACAAAGTGAAGGAAAAGGCTTTGGGGATGAATGTCCTTACCGCAGTGAAACCAAGCGAAATGTTGATCAAGATCACACATGACGAATTGGCATTGCTTATGGGCGAACGGTCTGTCGATATCAGTCTTAAAGGGAATCCGGCGATTATTCTAATTGCTGGCTTGCAAGGTTCCGGTAAAACAACGTTCAGTGGGAAACTTTCTAATTTCTTAAAAACCAAGAAAGGCCGTTCTCCTTTGTTGGTAGCCGGCGACGTATACCGTCCGGCAGCTATCGAACAATTAAAAATATTGGGGGAACAAGTAGGTGTTCCTGTTTATTCGGAAGATGGCAATAAAAATCCGGTTCAAATCGCAGAAAATGCCATCAAACATGCTAAAATGCATGGATTTAACACCGTAATCATCGATACGGCAGGCCGTTTGGCTGTGGATCAGGAAATGATGGACGAAATTGCTGCCATTAAAAAAGCCGTCAATCCTGAAGAAATACTCTTTGTGGTTGACTCTATGACCGGTCAGGATGCGGTAAATACAGCCAAAGAATTCAATGACCGATTGGACTTCAATGGCGTAATACTCACCAAATTGGATGGTGACACACGCGGTGGTGCAGCCATTTCCATTATGTCAGTTGTTCACAAGCCGATCAAATTTATCAGTTCGGGCGAAAAAATGGAGGCTTTGGATATCTTCCACCCCGAACGTATGGCCGATCGTATCCTTGGCATGGGCGACATTGTATCTTTGGTTGAAAAAGCGCAAGAACAATATGACGAAGCTGAAGCACGCAAGTTGCAGAAGAAAATTGCCAAGAATCAATTCGATTTCAATGATTTTTTGAGCCAAATACAACAAATCAAAAAAATGGGTAACCTGAAAGATCTGGCAGGCATGATTCCCGGTGTAGGTAAAGCTATTCGCAACATGGACATCGACGATGATGCTTTCAAAGGCATTGAAGCCATTATTTTTTCAATGACTCCTTCTGAAAGATCCAATCCAGCCATTATCAATGGAACTCGCCGTCAACGCATTGCCACCGGAAGCGGCACCAATATTCAGGAAGTAAATCGCTTGATCAAGCAATTTGACGAAACCCGCAAAATGATGCGCATGATGACTGATAAAAACAAGATGTCGCAAATGATGCGCAATATGCCTCGACAGAAATAACATTTCGTCCAACTTCGTAGAAATAAATTTCATTGCCAAAATTTTAAAAGTGGCAAAATCCTAACAGGTCTTGAAGACCTGTTAGGTCTCAACCGACTCCATTTACAACATCATTATAACTTACACAAAAACAATTATATAGATCCCATCAACTATCATTAGACCTTGCCATTAGGATATCTTCTACATAAAGATTTGAACTTTGTGACATAATGTCATGTTTTAGTATAAAAAGACCATCTGGCACAATCATTGAATTATCTGTTTTCGATTTTAAATTTGATTTTTAACTTAAACCAATATAAAAGATATGGGCAAAATCATAGGCATTGACTTAGGAACAACCAATTCTTGTGTTGCCGTCATGGAAGGAAACGAACCAATTGTTATCCCCAATAATGAAGGCCGCAGGACAACCCCATCCATTGTGGCATTCGTCGACAATGGGGAAAGAAAAGTAGGTGACCCGGCAAAACGTCAGGCAATAACTAATCCCAGAAATACGGTTTATTCTATAAAGCGTTTTATGGGAGAAACATACGATCAAGTCTCTAAAGAGATTGCAAATGTTACCTATACGGTAACAAAAGGCGATAACAATACACCTCGTGTACAAATCGGCGACAGAAAATATACACCTCAAGAAATATCGGCTATTATCCTTCAAAAGATGAAGAAAACAGCCGAGGATTATTTAGGTCAGGAAGTGACTGAAGCCGTCATTACAGTACCTGCTTATTTCAGTGATTCACAACGTCAGGCGACTAAAGAAGCCGGAGAAATTGCAGGATTAGTTGTACGCCGTATCATCAACGAGCCTACAGCCGCAGCATTGGCTTATGGTCTGGATAAGAAACATCACGACATGAAAATCGCTGTATTCGACTTGGGTGGTGGAACATTCGATATTTCCATCCTCGAATTAGGCGACGGCGTATTTGAAGTAAAATCGACCAATGGCGACACACATCTTGGAGGTGACGATTTCGACCAAACCATTATTAATTGGCTGGCCGAAGAATTCAAGAAAGATGAAGGAATTGATTTACGCAAAGACCCAATGGCTCTGCAACGTTTGAAAGAAGCAGCCGAAAAGGCAAAGATAGAGCTGTCAAGCGCTACCCAAACGGAAATCAATTTACCATATATTATGCCGGTTGATGGCATTCCAAAACACTTGGTAAAAACATTGACCCGGGCACAGTTTGAAAAATTAGCAGACCATTTGATCCAAGCAACATTGGAACCTTGTAAAAAGGCAGTAGCTGATGCAGGTGTTTCTACATCAGAGATCAATGAAGTGATCTTAGTTGGTGGGTCTACACGTATCCCTGCTATTCAACAAATTGTGGAAAAATTCTTTGGTAAAGCTCCGTCCAAAGGAGTCAATCCGGATGAAGTTGTAGCTATAGGCGCTGCTATTCAAGGTGGTGTGTTGACCGGCGAAGTAAAAGATGTGTTGTTACTTGATGTAACTCCATTGTCACTCGGTATTGAAACATTGGGTGGTGTAATGACCAAATTGATTGAGTCCAATACTACTATTCCGACAAAGAAAACCGAAACATTCTCAACCGCATCGGATAACCAACCTTCAGTAGAAATCCATGTTTTGCAAGGTGAACGGCCTATGGCAGGAGGTAACAAAACCATTGGTCGATTCCACTTGGACGGCATTCCACCAGCACCCCGCGGCATTCCTCAAATCGAAGTGATATTTGACATCGACGCCAATGGCATTCTGAATGTATCAGCACGCGACAAAGGCACCGGAAAACAACAAAGCATCCGCATCGAGGCCTCATCCGGATTGACTGATCAAGAAATCCAAAAAATGAAAGCCGAAGCTGAAGCAAACGCTGAAACCGACCGGAAAGCCAAAGAAAGGGTAGATAAACTGAACCAAGCGGATAGCATGATTTTCCAAACCGAAAAGCAATTGAAAGATTTTGGCGATAAGCTGCCCGCTGACAAGAAAGGCCCGATCGAAGCTGCCCTGAGCAAGCTCAAGGAAGCCCATAAGGCAGAAGACCTGGCCGGAATTGATACTGCAATGCAAGAACTGAACACTGTATTTCAAGCAGCTTCAGAAGAAATGTATAAAGCAGGTGCACAACAACAGGGACAACCCGGTGCAAACCAAGGTTATGCAAACAATAACGGTGGTCCTAAAAATGACGACGAAGTAACCGACGTCGACTTTGAAGAAGTGAAGTAATCTCTCATAATAAGCAACATTAGAAACCCGTCGTAAGCATTATGTTTACGACGGGTTTTTCATTTTTAGAAAATTAGATATCCGCAAACAATCAAGCATAGCGAATGTTTCTTTTTTAGCGGAATAAACTTCCGTTGCATTCAAACAATGACATCAAGAAGAAATTTCATCAAGATAAGCGGGCTGAGCATGGCAGCTTTGATGTCCTCTGGGTTTGGACCGACAGCAGATAATATGGTTTGGACAGTCTTCGATTCTGTAAAACGTCCCGAACCCGGTAAACGGCATTTCACCTCTAAAGCGGTAGAAGAAACCATTGTACGTGTAAAAAAGCAAATTAAAGACCCGAAATTGGCTGTGATGTTTGAAAACTGTTTTCCCAATACACTTGATACTACGGTAAATTTTCGGATGCAGAACGGAAAACCCAACACTTTTGTTTACACGGGCGACATACATGCCATGTGGTTGCGTGACTCAGCTGCCCAAGTCCGCCCTTATCTGCCACTTTGTCAAAACGACGAGCCGCTCAGAATGCTGATAGCAGGCGTAATCAACCGACAAACCAAGTGTGTACTCATCGATCCGTATGCTAACGCATTCAACGACGGCCCCGGGCATAGTGAGTGGATGACTGATCTCACCGATATGAAACCCGAATTGCACGAGCGTAAATGGGAGATCGACTCGTTATGTTACACAGTCCATTTGGCCTACGAATATTGGAAAACTACCGGCGACACATTAATATTTACCGACGATTGGGAAAAAGCGACCGCATTGATTGTCAAGACTTTTAAAGAACAACAACGTAAAAACAATCTTGGCCCTTACAAATTCCAACGCAAGACTGAACGGCAATTGGACACTTTATCCAATAACGGTTGGGGCAACCCTGTGAAGCCCGTAGGATTGATCGTGTCGTCATTCCGTCCGTCCGATGACGCCACCACTTACGGATTTCTTATCCCTTCGAATCTTTTTGCAGTAGTCTCGCTCAAACAATTAGCGGAAATTTCGCAAACGGTGACCAAGGATAGCGCTTTCACAAAAACATGCATTGATCTGGCTGACGAGGTACAGGCTGCTATCAATCGATATGCAGTTGTTGAACATCTCGATTATGGAAAAATATATGCTTTCGAAGTGGACGGATTCGGCAACCGTTTGTTTATGGATGATGCTAACGTCCCCGGTTTGCTTTCTTTGCCCTACTTGGGCTGTGTTGCTGCCGACGATCCGATTTATCAAAATACTCGCCGTTTTGTTTGGAGTCCGGATAATCCTTACTTTTTCAAGGGTAAGGCAGGTGAAGGTATCGGCGGACCTCATGTCGGTTACGATATGATATGGCCGATGAGCATTATCATGAAAGCGATGACTACCAACAACGATAACGAAATCAAAGACTGTATCCGTATGCTCCGCGATACCGATGCCAGCACGGGATTCATGCATGAGTCGTTTCATAAGGATGATCCTTCAAAATTCACCCGCAGTTGGTTTGCTTGGGCCAATACCCTTTTCGGTGAATTGATTCTGAAACTCGAACATGAAGGAAAAACATTTTTGTTGGCTTAAATTATTCCTCGAATCTGTTTTTACGCTTTGGCTGTCTATCAGGCCTTCTGCCGTCCAACAGCGAAAATAGCAATAAACCTGTCCCTCTTTGGATATTCCTTAGGCAACAAACGCCATTGTATCCCCGATTTTGCTATATAAAACAATGCGTTAATTGTTTCGCACAAACTATGTTTACATTTCGTAAAAAATTTTTATATCTTTAACCGTTGGCTATCGGTTAAGTCGATTGGACAAATTTTTATATTTTTTGATTATTCAACCGACGATCACCAATATACGAAACAGATTTAGTCAAATAACTTATTTTATTAACAGCCTATTATTTACATGATTTTTTGAAAATTTAAACAACCTCTTAAAAAGTACGTACATGGAAAATTCATTTTTTAGATTTTGTTTATTGGTGTGCATATCGCTCTTTAGCATTGCATGTTCGAATCATCTCTCAGACAAAGAATTCCTCATTGAAGGTAAAGTATCAGACATAGAAGACGGCACCGTGATTGCTTTAGTGAGATTGGACGGCGATGTGGGTACATACTTTGCATACGATACGGTCAAGAGCGGACGTTTCCTTTTTAAGGAAGAAGCGATATCCAATCCTGAACAGCTGATGATCAGCCCACAAGGTGATGGTTTTCCGTCTATGTCACTACCCGTTTGGGTTGCACCGGGGATTAAAGTAAAAATTAAAGGGAAGGGAAAAATGTACCCGATATGGGAAGTGAAAAGTTCTGTTCCATATCAGAAAGAACAAAATCGTTATACAAATAAAAGTCGCGATATAATCGGTGATATTGCTCGCATTTCAGCCGAAAGAAACGCTATGTTTCCCAAGATCATGACAGCATCTTCAAGAGACGAAGCCCTTCCATATATGAAAATTATCGATTCTCTTGATGTAGTAGGTGATTCACTACGGGTAATTCTATCTTTTGCAAACGTAGACATCATGGAAAAAACGGATATTTCTCCCATTTGGCTTGAAAAAATGAAAGGTGTCTCGTATCAAGTGAAGAAGGTTAAAACCGACGATGAATATCTTGGAATTCTTCGTCAAAAGGCCGAAAACTTATATACAAGAATGTCGGAAGAAGATAAGAACACACCTGAGGGTTATCATATTACAGCTATTCTTTTCCCACCTCCCGTTTTCGGTGTGGGCGATGATATGCCCGACACCGATTTTTCCGATACAAACGGAAATACGAAACACCTTTCCGATTATTCGGGTAAATATTTACTTCTTGACTTCTGGAGTAGCGGCTGCGGGCCATGCATTATGTCCTTGCCCGAAATGAAAGAAATTTCAGAAACCTATAATGAGAATCTTACCATAATAAGCATCAGCCTTGATACTGATACTAGATGGAAAGAAGCTCTTGCCACACACGATATGCCGTGGGTAAATATACGTGACCCAAAAGCCTACGGCGGGTTGGCAGCCAATTACGGTGTCAATGGAATTCCCTATTACGTAATGATATCCCCTGAAAATAAAATCGTTGATATGTGGGGAGGATTTGGCAAGGGAAATTTAAAGAGAAAAGTGGGCGAAAATGTAAAATAAAGCCTAGTTGACTTTGATGGCTTGACAGATTGTTTTGAAATTGACAATGCATATAACTATTTAATCAATTTAGAAGTTGCGCCCGACACGAATCAGGGTTTTTTAGAAATGAAACGTCTTGTTCTATTGTTAATTTGCGTATTAGGGGCTCATCACACTTTTGCACAAACAAGAGCTGTAACGGAAACCGGAGATGAAGTTATATTATATGATGATGGGACATGGCAATATCAAAATAATGATGATATTGAGGAAATGGTTATACCAATCAATCCTAAGTTATTTAAAAAGGATAAAAGTTCGACCTTTCTACTTAAAAGTAATAAAATAAAAATTGGTTTTTGGCTAAATTCCAAAGAATGGTCATTCAAAAAATCAAATGGCGATTCTGCTACAGAATATGAGCTTCAACTAAAAAAAGAAGATTTAAGGGCATTGATCCTTACCGAAAAAGCTGAAATTCCTCTTCAATCGCTAAGATTAATTGCTATACAAAATGCAAAAAATGCTGCACCGGATATACAAATCGAAGAGGAAGAATATAGAAATGTGAATGGTTTAAATGTACTACTGCTAAAAATGAATGGAACAATACAAGGAATTAAATTTACTTACTATGGGTATTACTATTCAGGCCCCAAAGGAACAGTTCAATTTCTTACGTACTCATATCAAAATCTAATGGACAAATATTTAATAAATTGTGAAAAATTATTGAATGGGTTAGTTGAAATAGACTAACCGGCATCTAACTGTCGGCTTGGCTGCAATGCCTGCCGCCAATAATCGCGGAAACGTTGGGTGCAGGCGACAACAGCACATGCTCGAATAAAGAATATAACCTCTTAAATAGACAGTTATGAATAAATTTGCTTCAATAACAGTTATGATTTTATCTGCAATAATTGTTTGTACGAGTTGCAATAAAGAAGACATAGATACACAGTCCAAAATTGAGGGATTAACTCTCGAAAATTTTCCAATCATTGACGGTTCTACTTCTACTGACCCATTAGTCAGATTGATTGCCTGCAAATTGTTGGGATATGATTATAAATGGGAAATGCAAATTAATGGAGCCGATATGATTATCGCCTGGACATTAGCAACAGATTTGCCTTTGGAGTTTGTTCAACAACATTTAAAATCTTCTCAAACGCACAATGCTTTTATCAATCTGATAGATAAAAAAGCGGATATGATTTTTTCGGCACGTAAGCTGTCGACAGATGAAAAAGCGTATGCAGTCGAAGCTGGCGTTAGTTTGATTGAAATGCCCATTGCATTGGATGCTCTTATTTTTATAGAACATCCCTACAATCAGGTACAATCATTAACACATAAGCAACTGCAGGATATTTATACTGGCAAAATAAAGCAATGGAACGAGGTTGGCGGAAACGATGCACCAATCAATCCGTACATTCGGAATAGAAATTCGGGAAGCCAAGAATTATTTGAAAATTTGGTGCTTGCCAATGAGCAAATTCCTGATAATTTACCTTTAGATATCGTACCAAGTATGATGGGGTTAATTTCAGCCGTAGGACTGGATGTAAACGGATTGGGATATACGGTTTATTATTACATAGAGCATATTGTCAGAGAAACCAGTTTGAGAAGACTTGAGGTAAACGGAGTTTATCCAGATAAGGATACGATAAAAAATAAAAAATATCCTTACACCTCGGAAGTTTTCGTAATTATCCGTTCTAACTTGGATCAATCGTCTATGGCTTATAAAATATATGAATTGTTGCAAACGGAAGCAGGAAAACAAGTAATTAGTGAAAGTGGATATGTTCCTAATTAAACAACAAGGCAAGACACTCGCGAAGCCGTTAGAGCGGGATAAAATAATAATAGTCTGTTAAAGGAACGGACGTTAAACTAAGTTTATATGAAATATATTTTTCAATTAATTTTCTTTTTGTCAATGAGTTGCTATTCCTACGGCCAGATGATAATGAGCGCCGAAGGTGTTATAACAGACAATGTTTGTAAACCAAACAATGTATATTTTTTAATGGAGAGGAAGGCTAGCCCTGTCGAATCCATAGAGGTTATCCAAAAGAGATTGAATGGAACAATTTCTTTCGCAAAAAATAATCCTTCTTTTGAAGGAAAACCTGCAATACAATTTGCAGTCAATTGCAAAGGAGAAATTGGTGGAGGGTTTCACATTGTTACAAAATCGGGAAACGATGAATTAGATAAAGAGTTAATGGAATTTTTTAAAACTATAAAAGAGTGGAATGCAGGAAAGATAAATAAAAAGAAGACCGTTGATAGTTGGTATATGTGGAGATTGGAAATTAAAGACGGAAGTATAATTATTTTGAACAAATAAGACAACCAGTGCCTAATAAAAGGATTAATCAACAAACTCAAAAGAAATAAGAATAAGCGTATTAAGCACAGTAGAAAACTGATAGATAAACCGGCTTTTGGTTTTTGAGTTAATACTACAATAATGGTATTATATCCTGAATGACCGAAACACTATATACGCGAACAAATACATTATTATCGGGTTTTCAAATAAATTCGTTAATTTTGCTTCCAAAAGTTCTGAACCTGAACATTAAAAGGGATAACATATATCATATCCCCAAAAGGCCAGAACAAAATTGTATTCAAAAGGTATTAAATAAAGGTTGATTCTCGATATTAATCAAAGCCTTTAACCGTTCTGAAATTTTTGCATTTATGTCAAAAGTATTGTTGTTCGTAAGAACACACACATATACCATCCTGTTATACTTAATCAGTATCTTCGTTATATTTTTCCTATTTCCACGGGAAGGAATATTTCCATACGAATTTCAAATGGGCAAAATATGGGGACACAGTGATTTATATGCGCCGTTTGATTTCCCTATTTTGAAAACCCAGCAAGAATTAGTTGCCGAAACTGATAGTGTAGAGAAAACCCTGGTATTGTATTATAATTATCATCCGGATATAGTCTCACAGCAACTAAACTTATTGAATCAAAGCTATGGGAAACAATTAGAAGCAAGCAAGTTAGATGCCAGGAGAAATCAATATTTGCAAGGCTTCTGTACACGATTGTTAGATTCTATATATTCACATGGTATTATCCAAGAAGCAGAAGGCATTAACTTCAGGGATGCTTCGCAAATCATTGTTATCAAAAACAATGTGGGAGAAGAAGTAGAAAAAAACAATTTGTACACACAAAAAACAGCATATGAAACGATTATTTCAAAAATAGATCAACTGACTGATAACGATGAGAAAGAGTTTTTAAAATCCCTTGACTTAAATAATTATCTGCTGCCCAACCTCTCTTACAATGCTGACATCACTAAAAATGTGAAGCAGGAACGGATTGATAAAATATCGAGAACAAAAGGGCTTGTTCCGCTTAACCGGAAAATTATTTCTCATGGCGAAGTGGTCAACGAAGAGAAATACAGTCAACTGCAATCACTTAAATATGAATTTGAGAATACCATCGGCCGTTCAGGCAGTGTTAAACAAGTCATAGTCGGACAATTTGCCATCATAGCCCTATGTTTCATGATGGTATACCTGTACTTAATGCACTTCCGCAAAGAGATATTCAGAAATATCACACGTACGGGGTTCATATTACTGATTATGGTCATCTTTACAGGAATATCATGCCTTGTGGTTCGTAATGAGTATTTCAACCTATATGTACTTCCGCTTACATTGATGCCCTTGATCCTTTGTACATTTTTCGATACCCGGACCGCCACTTTTATATTTATGGTCACCGTTTTGTTGATCGGATTTTTAGCTCCAAACGGGTTTGAATATGTATTTCTCAATCTTGTAACCGGTATTGTCGCCGTTGTGAACGTAAAATCCATATACCGAAGAGGTACTCTATTTAAAGCCATATTATGGATCATTTTGACCTATGTCGGTGTTTATACAGCCATCATTTTGAGCCAAGGCATTTCCTCTTTCCATGAAGTGGAATGGAAAAATTACATCTGGTTCGCTCTTAGTGGAATATTGCTATTTGTCACATATCCATGTATTTACCTGTTTGAAAAAGCATTCGGATTCCTTTCGGATGTTACCTTAATGGAATTGTCGGATACCAACCAACCTTTATTGAGGCAATTAGCTGAAGTAGCTCCGGGCACATTCCAACATTCGTTACAAGTAGCTAATTTGTCAGAAGAAGTAATTCAAAAAATTGGAGGAAATCCTCTATTAGCAAGGACTGCAGCCCTCTATCATGATATAGGAAAAATAACCCGTCCATTTTATTTTATCGAAAATCAAGGTGTCGGAAAGAATCCTCATGAAGACTTAAGTCCTGAAAACAGTGCACAGATCATTATCGAGCATGTGTTCAAAGGCGTTGAGATTGCAAAGAAACATCGTGTTCCACAACAAGTTATCGATTTCATTCGTACCCATCACGGCACAACAACAGTACGCTTTTTCTATCATGCATACCAAAAACAGCATACAGATAAAAGAATAGACCGTTCTAAATTTACATATCCCGGACCGATCCCATTTTCCAAAGAAATGGTTGTGTTGATGATGTGCGATTCTATTGAAGCGGCTTCACGTAGCTTGAAAGATGTCAACCAATGGAATATTAGCGATTTGGTTGACAACATCATTAATTACCAAGTATTGGAAGATCAATATAATGATGCCAACATCACTTACCGAGAAATCAATATTGCCAAGCAAATCATCAAAAACCGCCTGATGAATATGCACCACGTCCGCATTGAATATCCAAAAGCTGAGCCAAATGAATGAGAGCCTCTACTGATTCTCAATTAGCCCGGAAACAATGCCGGATACCACTAAAATTTTTACCTTTGCGATTTCATTGTAGTTAGCCAAAAGAATTAATGATCAAACTCGATAAAGGGTTTCAGGTTGACACCAACAGGCTTCAAGGAGCCGGCCTGAAAGTTTATATAGAAACTTACGGATGCCAGATGAATGTCAGCGACAGCGAAGTCGTGGTATCGATTCTTGCAGATGAAGGGTTTTGTGTAACCGAAAACCTATCCGAAGCCGACTTGGTACTGATCAATACCTGTTCGATCCGGGAAAATGCCGAACAACGCGTGCGAGGCCGTTTAGATGTATTCCGGATGGAAAAGAAAAAACATCCCGGATTAATCGTTGGCGTAATTGGCTGTATGGCCGAACGCCTCAAAGAAAAACTATTAGAAGAAGAAAAATCAGTCGACTTGGTGGTTGGCCCCGACTCTTACCGGGATCTTCCTAATTTGGTACGCAGCGCCGGAACCGGATTGAAAGCAGTTAATGTCTTATTGTCACGCGAAGAAACCTATTCTGACATCAGTCCGGTACGTATGGATAAAGACAAAGTATCATCCTTTGTGTCGATTATGCGGGGGTGCAACAACTGTTGCGCTTTCTGTATTGTCCCATATACACGAGGCAGTGAACGCAGCCGCAGCCAAGATACGATCTTACGGGAAGTCCGCGAATTGGTTGACATGGGTTACAAGGAAGTGACCTTGCTGGGACAAAATGTTGATTCCTACTGTTGGACGGGAAATGATAAAAATATTGATTTTGCACGGCTTTTAGAATCGGTTGCGGGTATTTCACCCGATTTACGTGTGCGTTTTTCCACATCGCATCCCAAAGACATGGTAGATGATGTGTTGCACGTTATGGCCGCTCACCACAATATTTGCAAAAGCATTCACCTTCCGGCACAATCGGGAAGCACACGCATCTTACAATTGATGAAAAGAAATTATACCCGCGAATGGTATCTGGAACGCATTGCTGCAATCAAACGGATTATGCCCGAATGTAGTATCTCGACTGATATCATTGCCGGCTTCTGTACGGAAACAGAAGAAGATCATCAAGACACCCTTTCTTTGATGCGGCAAGTGAACTTTGATTATGCGTTCATGTTTAAATATTCGGAACGCCCCAATACTTTGGCTGCGCGAAAAATGAAAGACGGTGTACCTGAAGAAGTCAAAACAAGACGGTTACAGGAAATCATCGATTTGCAAAACCAGCTGTCGGCTGAAAATAAGCGTTTGGCTCTGGGCAAGCAATTTGAAGTATTGGCCGAGCATATATCGAAAAAATCGGATATGCAGCTTTCCGGCCGTAATTCACAAAATATGGTAGTAATCTTTCCAAAGGGTAATTATGTTCCCGGCGACTACGTTCATGTCCGTATTTCGGATTGTACACCTGCCACTTTAATCGGGGAAACAATAGATATTTGACCTAAAACTTTTAAAATCTTATCATGCCTTTACAAATCGAAAAGACCGATTTCAGCAAATTCATCGTAGTGGGCGATCGCGTATTGATCAAGCCTAAATCGCCCATGGAAAAAACCAAAGGCGGATTATTGCTTCCACCGGGCGTTCAGGAAAATGAACGGTTACAAAGTGGGTATGTCGTAAAAGTAGGCCCGGGTTATCCCATTCCTGCCATTGCCGAAATAGACGAGCCCTGGAAAAACAAAAGTGATGAAGTAAAATATGTTCCTTTGCAGCCACGCGAAGGCGACTTAGCAATATATTTACAAAGCAGCTCTTATGAAATTGAGTTTGATAGCGAAAAATACATCATTGCCTCTCAATCATCTATTTTACTGTTAATTAGGGACGAAAGCCTTTTCGAATAATAAAGCAAAAACGTATAATTCCTTGTGTTCTTTAAAGGGCAACAACAAACAAATTAAAATGCAATTGATTTTTGCCACCGCCAATCGCCACAAATTGGAAGAAGTACAGGCTATGTTTCCTGCCAGTATTGTCCTTAAGAACTTAAGCGATATTGGTTTCACAGGCGATATCCCGGAAACTGAACCTACCTTGGAAGGTAATGCTTTGCAAAAAGCACGGTTTATCTATCAACGATTCAAACAACCCTGCTTTGCTGATGATACGGGTTTGGAAGTAGACGCGCTCCATGGCGCACCGGGTGTATATTCGGCAAGATATGCCGGAATAAACGGTTCTCAAGAAGAAAAGGCGAAAGCTAATATGCAAAAATTATTGCACGACTTAATTGGGAAAGAAAATAGGAAAGCTCGTTTTCGCACAGTAATTGCACACATTGATGCAAACGGAGCAGAACATTTATTTGAAGGTATCGTTGATGGCACAATAATTGAAAAACAGATTGGTAACGAAGGGTTTGGATACGATCCTATCTTTTTGCCAGATGGATATAATCAAACATTTGCACAAATGAATATCGGCGAAAAAAATAAAATCAGCCACAGAGCAAGGGCATTTCGAAAATTTGCCGAAATGATCCAGAATAAAAAATAAAAGCCCAGCCAAAAGGCATTTATAATGTATCAAGAATGATTGTACACAGGCTATATAATGACTGTATCGGTAAAATGAAACCCCCAATAGGGTTAATTTTACTTCTTATATCATTTGCTGTGCAGGCACAACTACCTCCTGTTGGAGGATGGCGTGATCATCTTTCATGGAATACCGCCGAAGCAGTTGCGATGACTGATCAAAAGATATATTGTAGCAACGGTATAGGCCTATGCATTTACAACATCCAAAATCGCGATATCAGTAAATTATCTAAAGTGAACGGATTAAATGATGCCGGAATTACTGCATTACAATCTTTTTCCAATTCTGTAATCATCGGATACAATAACGGAAACATTGATATTCTCCAAGACGACCAGATATACAATATTTCCGATATCAAAATCAACCAGATATACACCACAAAAAATATCAACCACATATACATTTCCGGAAATACTGCCTATTTATCCTGTGCATTCGGCATTGTTGTGCTTGACCTCGCCCAACGTCAAATTCGCGATACATACATCATTGGCAATAATGGGATTTCGGTTGAAGTATTCGGTATGACTCAATTCGGCGGTTCTTTTTATGCCGCTACTGCACAAGGCATTAAACGTGCCAATGCACAGAGCAATACGCTAATTGACTTTGGAGCATGGTCACTGGTGAATAACATACCCAATGCCAACGGGACATTCAAACAAATAGTTGCTACGCAAAATAGTATATGGGTGTGTGACGCCCAAAACAATATATATTCGAGCAACGGTGCAAATTGGATCACTGTACCTTATACGGATGGAAATAATATCAACCGGCTGAGAACCGATGGAACCCGTTTATTGGTGAGCACATCAGGCGCTCTTTTGATATATGATGCAACCAATTCCTTGCAACAACGAATCGATTCATACAATGGAGTTTCCGTTATGGCTTTTGACGCCATTTCAGGCGCTGAGGGATCATATTGGATAGCAGATAATCGACAAGGATTGGTACAATGGAAGTCGTCATCCACAGTTTCATTCCATTTACTCAATGGCCCTTCATCGAACTACACAGCAGCATTGCGATTCAAATCCGATCGTTTACTTGCTGTGAGCGGAGGAAAAAACGACGCATGGCAACCGTTAAACCGGCCGGGCGAAGTACATATATTGTACAGCAATCAATGGAGCAATATCACATCAACAGGAGCTTATGATTTTACGGATGCCGATATTTCCTCTGAAAACCCCAACATAATTTACGCATCCTCGTGGGGAGAAGGAGTCTATGTATTTGAAAATGGAACAATTAAAAACCATTATACGGATCTAAACAGCTCGCTTGTTGCCGACTTTTCCGGCAAAATACTCTGCTCTGGTTTACTTATGGACAAAGACAACAAATTGTGGGTCAGCAACGATAAACGTGCAAGTGTACTTACTTCCGGGCAATGGCAAATTCTTTCGTGGCAAAGTAACTTCAGCATGGGGCGTTTCACAGAAGACGCTTTTAAACAGATCTGGACACCGCTGAACAATGCCGGAATATGGGTCTTTGGCAAAGACGCATCCGAACAGGGAAAAGACGGATCAACGATAAGGTTAGTGCCAAGGGTTACTTTTCCATCTGGAGATGTGTCGATATATAAAATCAATGGGATCACCAATGCCCTCGACAATACTGTATGGATTGCAAGCGATAAAGGCCCTGTACTCTACGACAATCCTTCTCAAATATTGGAAGGAATTGGCGTTAATGGCAAATTAGCATACCACACAGGTACAGTCGAGTCAGACAAAATATTCTCTTTACTCGGTTCTGAAACTATATTGTCCATTGCTATGGACGGTGCAGGACGTAAATGGATTGCCACAAAATCAAGCGGAGTTTTTCTCATTTCAGAAGACGCAACACAACAAGTAACCCAATTTACAACAGAAAACAGTCCTTTGTTCTCAAACAAAGTACACGATATTGCTGTCAGTGACCGAACAGGAGAAATATTTTTCGCCACAGATTATGGGATTGTGTCATATCGAGGAGATGCCGTTTCAAGTGGAGATGATTTCGGAAATGTATACGTATTCCCTAATCCCATCCGTTCAGACTATTTTGGAGAAATAACTATTACAGGACTCATCAAGGATGCTGATGTGAAAATTACCGATATTTCCGGAAACTTGGTTTATCAAACACGAACACTAGGTGGACAAGCTGTCTGGAATGGATGCAACGCAAACGGACGAAGGGTATCAACGGGAGTTTATCTGGTCTTCTGCTCCAATGACGATGGTTCGAAAACACATGTCACCAAACTGCTTTTTATCAAATAAAAAAACTCGACTGAAACATACCGTCAATTCATCATCCGGATTCAAGTTGATAAAATGTATATAGACATTAATGCCAAACAAAAAGGATTTGATGCAACAAGCCAACCATAAAAGCAGGTATCTGGAAGAAAGAGTTTACCCATAAGTAGATATATCAAAAGTCGATAATGGACGTCATTGCAAACCCAAAGGGTGAAGCAATCTCAAATACAAAAACAAGATTGCTTCGCTAACGCTCGCAATGACGAACGGAAATGATTTTTTGATGCACTCTCTTTCCTTACTTCTTTACAAATTTATATACTCCTGCTTTTCCGGCAATTTCTACACGGACAAAATACACGCCCGGCCTAAACCGGCTCACATCAATCAAGGTTTCCCTTGAAGTACCGTTGGCCACGATCATTTGTTGTCCTGATGAATTATATATCCGCACAATAAAAGATATATCAATATCCATTGATATATGGATTACACTTTCTGCCGGATTTGGATACAATTTTATCGAAATGGCATCATCAATACGAGCAAAATCAGGATTTTCAGAATTAATATAAATGGTTTTGCTTTGTTCGCTTGCCAAATAGTTTATATTAAACTGAGTTTGTCCTGCAGTTTCCGAATCAATGATATAATTGAAATCGTTCACTACCATGGTGTAGCTAGGCATTTCGATATATAACCGATACAAATAATCTGCTGTTAAATTGGTAAACGAGAAATTACCATCTTGATCCGTTCGGGTTTGCTCCATAGCCACAAAATCGTCGTCTGCAGCAATCGAAACCATGCTTTTAGGCGAGCTTTTTGCTCGCGGTTTTCCATACAAAATGACCGTAGCATAAGCAACCGGACGAGCCATAGTCGCCTTAGGGCCTGCATATTGGACATTACCCGAAATGGTTACGCTTCCAGCGCCAGGATTCGATACCGGTTTAAGTGTAATAGTGCCGATTTGCGTATCTCCCGATACAGTAACAGTTGCCGCACCGCTCCAATGGATCGCAGGACTCGCAACGGTATAGTAAGCAGAAAAATAACCTTCACCTGATGCATAAATCAGATAATCACCTTCAGGCACAAATACCGTGTAGTCTGGCGCAGCAAATGTTTGGGTAATTACCAAAGATCCGCTTGTTTTTTCATACACATCAATGGTATATAAATCCAAAGTTCCTGATTCCGGCAATACCTTACCGGATAATTGTTTCACCGGTAGATCCTTCAGGTAAGGATAAGACGCATCTTCGTTAATTCCCCAAGTTTCCATAATAGTAAAATCCCAATAAAGAGCTTCATACGTAATTTGTTTTTTGAGGTCTGCATCGGTTTGGTTTGCCCCATTTTTATCAGTAGTAGTTCCACTACCGGGGCTAAGTGTTGCTAAAGCATAATTGTCATTTATATTTCCCCCTCCATCATCAAGTCCGGCAATGCGTCCTTCAGTGCTTGGACCATTGGTCGCACTAATGGAAGAATTAATCGCTACACTATTGTTAATATATCCGACAGAAAAGTTATGTCCAACTAATCCACCCACATTTTCTGTACCCGATACCGAGCCTGAAGCATATGTGTCATAAAGCGATCCTCCATATGTTCCTAAATTTGCTCCGGCGATTCCACCTACATTATACGCACCAGAAACATTTCCGGTAGCATAACTGTCAAATACAGCCCCATCATCATTTTGTCCGGCAATTCCTCCCACATAATCTCTTCCCGAAACAGAACCTGAAGCATAACAAAAACCAATAGAACTGACATTAGCTCCAACTAATCCGCCCACAATATCTTGGGTAGCAGAAACGTCGCATGTCGTATAACAGTTATGAGTGTAATATCCCCCTACTCCAACTAATCCTCCGACTTTAGTCTCTCCATTTACTTGTCCTGAAACATAGCTGTAAGATAGCTCATCGGTAGAAGAATATTCAACCATTCCAACCAGCCCACCCACTTGGGCACGACCCTCCACTGTGCCGTTTGTAACGAGCACTCTTGTGATGGGATTTGCGTCCACTACCCCGGCCAAAATTCCTATCTGATCACGACCAGTTACCTTGCTATTCAATATAGATATGTCGATCAGAGAATCTCCGTAAGCATATCCGGCCAAAATCCCCACATGATCTTGTCCGGTCACCTCACAATCTACAAAATAAATACGCTGTATCTTATTACCAGACACAGAAGCATTGGTATAACCAAACAATCCCACATAATCCGACCCCGGCGAATTAATCTTTAAGCCAATAATTTTATGGTTGTTACCATCAAACGTCCCGGCAAAAGGAGTAGACGAAGTTCCAACAGGAGTCCAAGTAATGCCGGTCAAATCAATATCTGCCCCCAATATAAAATCGCCGTTCAAGTTGCTCGCCATGGCCTGTAAGCCGGCAGCATCAGTAATTGTTATCGATTGAGCTTTCGCATTACCGAAACAAAGTAAACAAATAATAAATAGAAGTAAATATCTTTTCATATTCGTAAAAATTTGATTACGAGTTGATTAATTTCTAATTTGCAAAAATTACCACATATAAAGATAAAAAATAATCCACACAAACACAAAATATCGTTCTGTTTTTTTTATAGATACCACAAACAATCGGCACATGATTTACATATAATCACCAATAACCTATTCAAATTTAAGGTTAACCTCAATTTAGACTTTTTGGATTTGTTACACTTCTTGCTATTTTTGCAATATTAAAACCATCCAAATAAAACTCAAAGAAACACTTGTTTTTTGGAACAGGCTGAAAATTCTGCTCCAGCAAAACCATCCGTTTATCATAAATGTTAAAATGATATGTTCGATTCACGTATTGATTTTTCTCAATTAAACGAAAAGATACAAACTGCCAAAGCTGCCGTTAGTAGCTTGATTGTCGGTCAGGAACAAATGCTCAACCTTTTGCTGGTAGCCATCGTATCGGAAGGCCATGTGCTGATCGAAGGTGTTCCGGGCGTTGCAAAAACACTAACAGCTAAGCTGCTCGCACAGATTATCGATTCCAAATTCAGCCGCATCCAATTTACGCCCGACCTGATGCCGTCTGACATTACCGGATCTTCTGTGTTTATCCCGGCAAAAGGCGATTTTGAATTCCGGCAAGGCCCTATTTTTGCAAACGTCATTCTTACGGATGAAATCAACCGGGCACCGGCTAAAACGCAAGCCGCACTTTTTGAAGTAATGGAAGAAAAGCAAGTAACGTATGACGGCAAAACCTACAAAATGTCATATCCATTCATGGTTGTTGCCACCCAAAACCCAATCGATCAGGAAGGCACCTATCGGCTACCTGAAGCCCAACTAGATCGTTTTATGTTTAAGATATTGGTGGGATATCCGGCCATAGAACAAGAAGTGGTTATTATGCAGCGATATAATGACGGTGTTTTCAACCATTTGGAAAGTTTAGATAAAGTATTGAATTCTGATAACATCAAGCAATTACGCGCCGCTATACAAAACGTTTATGTAAAGCCGGAATTATTGCAATATATTGCCGAATTAGTAGCTATAACGCGCAATAATCCCGCATTATATTTGGGCGCTTCGCCCCGCGCATCCATTGCTCTGCTCAACGGGACAAAAACATGGGCAGCAATGCAAGGGCGTGATTTTATAACTCCCGAAGACATCCAATACTTGGCATATCCTGTATTGCGCCATCGCATCATCCTGTCTCCCGAAAAAGAAATGGAAGGCTTAACGCCTGATGACCTGATCAAACAAATGATACAAAAGATAGAAGTACCCCGGTAAATAAACAATTAAAAATTGACAATAAGATAAGTAAAATTCTAATTTTCAATTCACTCAATATCAACATGGAAATATTAGAAGGAATTCTGACCCGCCGAAGTATCAGAAAATATACGGACAAAGTGATTGACCGTAACACAGTGGAGGAGCTTGTTCGATATGGAATGTACGCACCATCTGCATGTAATACGCAGCCTTGGCATTTTGTATTATTGAATGACCCTGAGTTATTCAAAAAAATCATGGAATTTCAGCCTCATACACAAATGTTATCTCATGCACAATGGGTTATTGCGGTCTGTGGAGATGAACAATTGGCACACACGCCTGAATATTGGCCAGTTGATTGTGCCGCAGCAACACAAAACATTTTGTTAGCTGCCCATGGAATGGGTATAGGATCAGTATGGTTGGGTATTTATCCGCGTCCTGACCGCGTTTTGGCCATGAAAAACCTATTAAATTTGCCAGAGCATATCCATGCTTTCTCTCTGATTTCAATCGGTTATCCCGATCAACAAATTCCGCAGCCAGACCGGTCGCAACCGTCTCGCATACACTTAAACAAATGGTCTTAAACCAATGAAAGATTTTGTCGAAATATTAAAAATCACGCTGCCATCTATCATCATGTTGGCAGCCATATATTACATTGTCGGTGGGTTTTTCCGCACCAAAGAACAACGTCAAAAACTTAAAATGGCAAGAGGCAATCGAAAACAGCTTCTACCTATTCGCTTACAAGCCTATGAGCGTTTGATTCTTTTTTTGGAACGCATATCGCCCGATTCGTTGCTCATGAGAGTTAACTATCTGTCGAGCACCAGCAAGCAATTACACACGGAATTATTGCAAACAGTCCGTGCAGAATTTGAGCATAACCTTTCGCAACAATTGTATATCTCACCTGCAGCTTGGGGAAGCGTCAAAAACGCCAAAAATTATATTATATCGCTCATCAACCAGGTAGCAGCAGAAGTAGATGACAACGCTCCTGCAATTGACTTGAGCAAAGCCATACTTGAAAAAACCATGGAGTGGGAACAAACTCCAACACAAAAAGCCATTGATGAGCTAAAAAAAGAGATCCAGCAAATTTTTTAACAACCGTTGTTTTGAAATACCTTTTATTTGTTTTTCTACTTGTCGGCCAGATTTATACCGGAAGTGCGCAGGATTTTCCCAAACAGCCTTACCCACCGCGCATTGTCAACGATTTTGCCGGAATACTATCTAAATCCCAACAACAAGAACTCGAAACCAAATTAACCGCATTCAATGACAGTACAACCACACAAATAGCAGTAGTAACAGTAAATTCCTTACATGGATATGATCCCAATGACTATGCAGTAAGATTGTTAGACCTTTGGGGAATCGGGCAAAAGGGTAGGGATAATGGTATATTGATCCTGATCAAACCCAAAACGAACAATGAAAGGGGGCAAGCAACCATATCTGTAGGTTATGGGTTAGAAGCTGTCGTTCCGGATGCTATTGCCGACATGATCATTGCCCGGGAAATGATTCCCTCATTTCAAGAAGATGATTATTATGTAGGAATAGACAAAGCAACAGATGTATTATTCCAGCTAACCAGGAATGAATATTCTGCGGAAGATTATCGAAACCGGAATACGGAAGATGACGGAGGCATATTTCCTATTTTGCTAATTCTGATCATTATTCTTATCATTGTATACTTTTCCGGACGTAAAGGTAGGCGAAGAGGAATACGTAGTGGAGGGACTCCTTTTTTCCCAGTAGGCGGCGGAAGCTTCTCAAGAGGCAGTTCCAGCGGAGGTGGATTTGGAGGCTTCGGCGGCGGAAGAGGCGGTGGCGGCGGTGCAAGCAGAAGCTGGTAGTTTAAATATTTTGAAATATTATTTTTGAACCTTTAACAGAATGATAACTAAGAAAACGATTCTCATCATTTGTTTCGGTTTGTTGTCCATCACAATATCATCTGGACAATCATTCCGCGACCGTTTATTTTTTGGAGGTAACTTTGGGTTCATGGCTAGCGGAAGCTACACAGACATTCAAGTATCCCCGATTGTCGGATACTATGTTATGCCACGTTGGGCGGTTGGAGTTGGTATTACCTACGAATATTATAATAACAAATATTATTGGCCGGTATTGGGAAACGAACGTTATGAAGCCAATATTTGGGGTGGGCGTTTATTCACCAACTATGTTATCATCAATGATTTCAATAATATAATCCCGATTGGCCTTAATTTCCGGATATTTGCACATGCCGAATACGAAGCATTGAGTTATCCGAATGGTTTTTTTGAATATGAGGCTGACGGTAGAAAGCTATACAATAGCTTTCTGTTGGGTGGCGGCTTACGTTTTCCTATTGGTAATCGTTCCAGTATGAATTTAACCATCTTGTGGAATCTAAATCCGAGCCTAAATGATATTTATGACAATGGGCCGATCATTCGTTTCGGGTTTAATTTCTAAAAGGCAAAAAGTAATATAGATATCCAGCACAACTTGAATTCCAACAAATAAAATCCGTGCAAGCCTTAAAAATCATTATACTTTTTTAATTTTCAATAAATTGTATTTTTTATCATATTTTACAAAAAAAATATATATCAGAAAAATACATGAAAAATGAAACAATAAATATGTATTTTACGTATAACATAATCACAACATATTGGTGTCAATTGTAAACATAATGATTCATACGGTCAGGAAGTTAATGTTATTTTTCGGATTTTGCGCCTTTACCTTTTTAGTATCGGCACAGGCTCCGGTAATTAATAGCTTCAATGTTCCCGATGTTTGTGATGGCGCTGACCTTAACATGACAGCTGATGTTTCCGGAACGGTGACATCATACGAATGGAAATTAGGAAGTACAGTAATCGGAACGGCACCAACTTTAGCCTATACAGCAAGCACAGGGGACAACAATAAAGTATTGACCCTTACGGTATACAATGGTGCACAATCAGCGCATAGAGAAAATTATCTTACCGTATATCCCCTACCGGTTAATCCAACTGTCAATTATGCTGTAAATGGTTATTGTCAGGGATCAACGGTTTCTTTATCCATCTATGGAACCAACCCGGCCAAATGGTATGATGTTCCTACGGGAGGAGTTGGCTCTACCACTCCACCAGTCATTAATTCCTCTATTACCGGAACAACATCCTATTGGGCGACCCAAACCGTTGCATATACCTCATCAGTGAGTTGCGAAAGCCACCGCCAACAATTTGACATCATTATTATCCCCAAATCACCGCCGCCAACCGTATCCAATCCGAACATAGAGGTGTGCCAATACAGTGTTCCTATTACATTGTCGGCTACCGGGGTAAATCTTAAATGGTATTACAATAACACCACTTCAACTGTTCCGCCAACCGTTTCAACAACAACTCTTGGAACGCAAGTATTTTATGTCACCCAAACAATTACCAATGAGTGCGAAAGTGAAAAGACACAGATTACCGTGACTATTCAACAAGCCGCATCTCCTGATGTCATTGAAATAGTGGGAGACGGCGCATCAATTTGTGCAGGTACTTCAACCACGTTATACGCTTTGGCTCCAAGTATTAATAACCCATTGTTCAGATGGTACAACGACGAAAATAAGACAACTTTACTTGGAACCGGAATCGTTTTTCACACAGGGACACTTAATGCAGGTGTTAATTATTATGTAACCGTCGAATATCAAGATGTTTGTGAAAGTCGCCCTAAATCGGCATCCGTACATATACTAAATAATGAACGTCCGACAATTATCGCTCCCAAAGAAGTGATCGTACCTACAGATGCAGGTGTTTGTGTGGCGACCAATGTTAATTTGGGAACACCTACTGTTTCAGATGATTGTACTCCAATCAATCAATTGATTGTTACCAACAATGCACTGGCTATTTATCCGTTAGGCCATACCCTTGTTGACTGGATCGTACAGGATCAAGGAGGGCTTCGCGAAAGCGCATCGCAAACTGTAACTGTTATTGACCAAGAATTTCCTGTTGTAACATGCCCCAATGATACAATAATCATTATAGATGAAGACAACAGTTCAGTTATCGTTAATTATTCAATCTCTTTTACCGATAACTGCCCCGGAACAACTATTACCATCAACGATCCTAACTTTGCCAGTGGATCTTCGTTTCCTCTTGGAGTATCTGTAGTGCGCCATACAATAAAAGATGCATCAGGAAATACTGTTATATGTGAATTTAAAGTCACCGTACAACATCCGTGGAAACCGATCAACATTGGCTTCAGGGTGTCGTCTTATGAAATATGCCCGAACGAACGGGTGACCATTACGCCAGTTGTATCGGGAGGAAGCGGCATTACATCCAGATACGTGTATTCATGGACTAGCCCGATTGTATCTTCCATAAGAGTTATGGAAGACTACCCGTTGGTGAGCTCCACATATACATTAACAGTAAGCGATGGTACTTCAAGCGAAACCAAAAGCATAAATATCACCGTACGGGAAGCTGAGCCTGTAAAGTTGAGATATGACGGCGGAAATATCGATGAAATCTATGAAAACAGTGAAGTAGTCGTTTCGGCAACTGCCGGATTCCCCAGCTACAAGTTTTTATTAAACGACAAAGTGGTCCGGGAATCAGGTATGGATAATAAAATCGGATTCTATGCAGAATTGCAGGGAAAATATAAAGTACAAGTTTTTGCCACCAGTGTCAACAATTGCGTATCTCAAGACCAATTGGTATTGGAAATTACCGGGGAAAAGCTGCCAAACGTATTCACACCCAATAGGGACGGAAAGAATGAATTGTTCTTGCCCGGACATGACCTAACGGTTTTCAATCGTACCGGAACTGTGCTCTATCAGGGGAAAGCAGGCTGGGACGGCACCTATAAAGGGAAAGTCCTTCCGCAAGGGACATATTTATATATTGTCAAACGGCCAACGATTAGTGGTACCCGTACGGACAAAGGAATAGTTACGCTAAAATTGTAGGGAAACAGCATGGGCAAAAAAATATGGATCACGCTTTGCATCTTATGTTTGTTTGTGCCGCTTTGGGCGCAAAGCGATCCTATATTCCTACAACAAACGACTAATCGGGGAATCATTAATCCTGCCGTAGCCGGAAAAGGAGGTGACATTAATGCTGCTGTAGGATTGCGCGAACAATGGGTTGGATTTCCCGGCCCCTCAACGCAAGTGATCAATGCCAGCGGATTTATACGACAAATCCGGTCGGGAATCGGTATCAATTGGATAAATGACCATTTTGGGCCACAAAAAAGCCAAAATCTCAAACTCAACTATGCTTATTATATCCCTTTTGAAGAAAAGGCTTTTCTTTCATTAGGATTGGGTATGGGGATATTGAGAGAAACTTATGATGAGTCCGATTTCTTCCCACAAGACCCCGATGACGATGTGCTTACTTACACCAGAAGTTCAAAAACATTGCCGGATTTTGATTTCGGATTAGAATTTGACACCCGTTTCTTTGAAGTGGGCGGATCTGTCACTCACTTGGCACGATCTGCTGATAAAGAAGATTTACTTAGCCCTGGACGAAATATTTTTGCATATACAAGATTTAAAATTCCAATGGACAGCCATTGGGATTTTATTCCCGGATTCACTTGGTTCAATTCGAAAAAAATGAACACATATGAATTGATTGCAGGTTTCCGTTATGAAAACAATATCACCGTTAATCTAATTTACCGATCTCCCATGACCACAGGTATAGCTTTTGGCATCAATGTATATAAGGGATTGCGTCTATCATATTCCTTCGATTATGGGTTTAACGATATGAGCGGATATAATGACGGTTCTCATGAATTATTCATCTCTTACAACGTTCCGATTAACACTACCTATGTGAGAAGCAGGCTTCGTTTTTTCAAGTGGAAAATGTTTTAACGACATGCTTATGTTCTTAGGCTAAGAGAATATAATTATTAGTCATCTAAATACTACTATAAGGAGTTGTCCAAATTTTGGTTTTACACCCACAAACATTTGATTTATTTAATTGGTTTTATTGATAAAAGGATATATTCAGAATTATTTCATATACCTTTGACAAAAACATTGCACCATTTGAGATGTTCTATTTCTTACAAAATGATTGGCTAAAATTGCTCTATGCCCTCACTATCATCTTTATGGTGATTTTGGTCATTCAGCAACGTGGCGATCCCATGAAAACGATTGCATGGTTGCTAGTCATTACTTTTGTTCCCGTATTAGGCATTGTTTTATACTTCTTTTTTGGGAAAAACTACCGCAAAGAAAAAATATTTTCCCGCAAAGGGCTTTCCGACAGTATACAGATCAAGAAATTAGCTAAATACCAGCCGTCCAATCGAGCGGGAAAGGATTATTGGCCGGATGAATCAATTGCTGACAAATCCCGGATTATGAAAATGCTTTACAATTCTGATAAAGCATTGCTTACCGAACACAACCGGATGAAAATTTTGGTCAATGGCCGGACTACTTTTGATTCAATCATTCAAGCGATTGAATCCGCCCAAGACCATATCCACTTGGAATACTATATCATAGAAGAAGACAAAATAGGAAATACGATCAAAGATATTCTCATTCGTAAAGCCAAAGAAGGTGTTGAGGTACGATTAATTTATGACGATGTCGGCTGTTGGAGCTTAAGCCGTGAATTTGTCCGGTCGCTCAAAAAGGCTGGAGTGAGGGTTTTCCCTTTTATGCCGGTTCGTTTTCCCTTTTTTACCAACAAAATCAACTACCGGAATCATCGGAAAATCATCGTTGTGGATGGGAAAATAGGATTTGTCGGTGGGTTAAATATAGCCGACCGGTATATTTCCGGCGATGAAGAACTGGGTGCCTGGCGCGATACACATGTCAGAATTGAAGGTGATGCCGTGTATTCTTTGCAATCGGTTTTCCTTTTAGATTGGTACTTTGTCAGCAAAAGGAATATTTATGACCGGGACAAATATTTTCCACCCAATGATATCACAGACCGCCACTTAGTCCAGATTGTTGCCAGCGGCCCCGATTCCGACTGGTCAAGCATCATGCAAACATTCTTTTCGGCCATTGCCACTGCCAACTCGTACATATACATATCCACCCCTTATTTCTTGCCCAACGAAAGTATTTTAACGGCTTTGCGTACAGCAGCATTGAGTGGAGTAGATGTGCGCCTATTATTGCCAAAACATTCCGATTCCCGTTTGGTACGTTGGAGTTCCTTCTCATACATTAATCAACTATTAGAGGCAGGCGTAAAAGTATATTTATATGAGCGGGGATTTACACATTCCAAAATGATGGTCGTTGATGATGTTTTTGGCTCGGTAGGAACAGCTAACATGGACATTAGAAGTTTCGACCAGAACTTTGAAGTCAATGCGTTGGTATATGACTATCGCCTTGCCGTTGCCATGCGAAATATTTTTATGAATGATATTTCCGGATTAAAACCTATTGACCATAAGGAATGGGAAGGACGTCCCCGTTGGATGGTATTTCGTGAGTCAGTAGCACGGGTATTCAGCCCGTTGTTGTAATATCTACTAAAGATGTAGGGTGCAAAGGTGAACGATTCACCTAAAATATTTGCTCATCTTCTTTATCCTCATAGTTCACTGCTTGTTATCAAAATAGAATCTAAATACTTGATAGGCATTAATTATCATTACTATCTTTGTATTTGAATAAAAAAAATTTCTTGGTTCATCATTTATATCAAATTTTTGGTCTTGTCATCGATTCGGAATGCGAATGTCCGGAATTGGTAGCGGCGGCTGTGCAATCTGTTCCGGACGTGTGGGTACGTTGGGGCGATGTGCCGCAGCATTTGGAGCATTCGGTTACAAGAGGAAATTGGCTTGAAGCGTCGTCGAGGGAAATGTTATTAAAGATTGCCGAACATGCTTTTTATTGGGTTAAGGATGGGAAAGAAATTGTGATACAACCCGATAAACAAGCATCACCGGAAAATATCCGGCTTTTCTTGCTTGGTTCTGCAATGGGTGCAATATTGCATCAACGCGGGATATTGCCTTTTCATGGAAGTTCTGTGGTAGTGGGTGGTAAGGCTTTTGTTTTTTCTGGACAGCCGGGTATGGGTAAGTCAACACTTGCTGCTTCTTTGGTCAAGCGCGGATATCAATTGCTGGCCGACGACGTGAGTGCGATTCGTTTGACAGAATCCGGACAAGCATTGGTTTATCCGGGCATGCCGCAGTTGAAGTTATGTTTTGATACGATGATGGCTTTGGATCTTGCCACTGCCGATAACAATCCTTTGAGGCGTTATTTCGACAAATACGGATATCCTGTCCATCATGCTTTTAATGCTGATCCACTTCCAGCCCAAATGATTTGTATTTTGGACAAGCATCAGAAAGATGATTATGAGATGGTTCATTTAAAGGGAATTGAAAAATTTCAAGCTTTACGTATCCATACATATCGGCCATACTTCCCGAAGCTGATGGGACTTTACCAAGTCCATTTTGAGTTGCTGAAACAACTTGCTTCTCAAGTAGATGTGGCTGTATTGTCCCGTCCAGAGAAAGGATTTCAGATTGACCGTTTGACCGATTATGTTGAAAGTATTATTCGATGATGTGGAATAAAATGAAACGATTTTTTGGGAACCTTCTGTTTTTCTTTCTTATGGTTTCAGTTACGTGTTGTGATAATGAAATCAGTACCGATCCTTCTTATTATTTGTCCTTTTCATCCGATACGATACGATTCGATACCGTATTTACCACCATTGGCTCATCTACAAGGATTTTAAAGGTATATAATAAGAATAAAGATGCTGTGGCAACAACGGTTACTTTGAACGGAAGCGACCATTCCCCTTTTCAACTAATCATTGATGGAGTGGAAACATGTCAGGCAAGAGGTATGGAGATTGCAGCCAACGACAGTATGTACATTTTTGTGAAAGTAACGGTTGATCCACAAAATAATGATTTACCTATTTTGGTTCAGGATGCAATTGTTTTCGAAACCAATACAAATGTACAAAAGGTAAATTTAGAGGCGTACGGGCAAGATGTTTATATTTTGAATGATGAAACGATTAGTAGCCAAGTTTGGTCGGGCGTGAAACCTTATTTGGTATACGGACGTTTGACGGTTGACACGTTAGAAACATTGCAAATAGATGCAGGAGTTCATGTGTATCTACACAATAAGGCGGACATTTATGTGAAGGGAACGCTGATTACTGACGGGAATGTTGATAATCCGGTTATTTTTTCCGGAGATCGGTTGGAACAGGCGTTTGAAAATATTCCGGGACAATGGGGAAGCATTGTTTTTGAAACAGCAAGCCAGAATAACCGGCTGCAACATACAGAAATTCGCAACGGAACCAATGGCATTCTTATTGGGCAAGAAGAGAATCCTCCGGCTTTGGCGTTGGAGTCGGTGATTATCATGAATATGGCCAATGCTGGGTTGAAAACATCTTTTACTGATGTAAGTGCATCTAATTGCTTGTTTGCAAATTGTACCTCCCAAACTGTAGAGTTGAATGGCGGGATTCATCAATTCATTCATTGCACGATTGCCAATAATTATTCGCCTTATATTCAGCGAAAATCTATATCTGCCTTAGTGATGAAAGGAGCGGGAACAGCCAATTTCGAGAATAGTATCGTATACGGAAGTATGGCCAATGAAATTTCCATCGACGCTATGTCTTTTTCTTTTGATTATTGCTTGTTGCGTACCACAATGAATACAAATACGCCAGAGTTTTCCAATGTAATAACAAATAAAGACCCGCTTTTTGTAGCCTCAGCCAAAGGTAATTTTCGATTGCAAAAGGATTCTCCGGCACGTGATGTTGGAAGCCTTCCTATTGCTGAAAATGTTCCATTAGATATGGACGGAAATAACCGTACTGCTGACCAAAAACCAGATTTAGGCCCATACGAATGGGTTGATGAGGAGTAATCCGTTTTGGATTCAAATGGTTATCACAAACAAATTTTACTTAAATTTGTCATACCAATATATGATTGTTTATTTAAAAGAAACCGATCATGCCGCGAGTTTTTTCAGCTATAAATATAGATAAAGAGGAAAAAGAATCACGCAAGGATTACTTTGACCGCCATATGCCTCATATTATTTGTCCTTCGGAAGTATTGCGTGGAGCTCCATTTGTCGTAAAAGTCAAGATGGGCGAGGATTATACACATCCAGCCGAATCAGACCATCATATCGCCTACATTCAATTGTGGAATAGGGAAACATTGTTGGTAGAAGCAAGGTTTAGCCCTGAATCATCTGTTTTTCAAGCAGGAAATATCGAAGTTGACTTTCATTTAGTAGCACCCGGAGTTTCTATGAATCTCACAGCAATGAGCTATTGTACGAAACATGGATTGTGGAAATCAGCTCCCCATGCAGTTAAAGTGATGTGGGATGGGGCAGAATGTGTTGAATGAAATTCAGTTATTTATGAATCGTATATTGAAACGTTTACAAATCAATTTTTAAAATTATGAATTTTATTTGGTACATCATTATCGGTCTTGTTGCCGGATTTGCAGCCGGGAAAATCACCAAAGGAAGAGGATTTGGATTTTTTATCAATATAATCGTCGGGATTATTGGTGGCGTCTTGGGTGGTTGGTTATTTAATTTAATGGGAATCGCTACAAGAGAAGGCAGTATTATTGGTAACTTAATCATGTCTACTGTTGGCGCTGTTGTTTTGCTTTGTATCGTATCTCTTTTTAGCAAAAGCAAATAGTCAAAATCATTTACCACAAGAACACTAAGGACACAAGATTACAAAATACTTTAGTGTTCTTTGTGAACTTAGTGGTTATAACTACTATTAAACTTTGCAACAAAATTTCAAATACAAACATTTCAATATAGACATAAATTTGTCGGTTATTTTGATATAACCGTCTATTACCAAGTTGTAGAAAATGAAATGATTTCATTAACTTTGCCCACATTTTTCTTTTATATAGACAAGTTTTCATGATGACTTCCAACGAGTTAAGAAATTCTTTCCTAGACTTTTTCAGGTCTAAGCAACATCATATTGTTCCTTCGGCGCCTATGGTTGTGAAAAACGACCCTACGCGGATGTTTACCAATGCGGGGCTGAACCAGTTTAAAGACATTTTTTTAGGAAATAGCCCTGTGGTATATCCGCGCGTTGCCGATAGTCAAAAGTGCCTTCGTGTAAGCGGAAAACATAACGATTTGGAAGAAGTGGGACACGACACCTATCATCATACCTTGTTTGAGATGTTGGGCAATTGGTCTTTTGGCGATTATTTCAAGAAAGAAGCAATCGACTGGGCTTGGGAATACCTTACAAAAACATTGAAAATCGACGAGAATCGCCTTTATGCAACGATATTTGAAGGAAGCGCTGAAGATGGTTTGGATATGGATACCGAAGCATATGATTTTTGGAAAAAGTACTTGCCTGAAGAACGTATTTTGAAAGGTTCTAAGAAAGATAATTTTTGGGAGATGGGCGATACCGGGCCATGCGGACCTTGTTCAGAAGTACATTATGATTCGCGTCCGGATGCCGAACGGGCAAAAATTCCCGGAGAGCAACGGGTAAACCAAGATGATCCGCAAGTAATCGAAATATGGAATTTGGTGTTTATGCAATATAACCGCAAAGCTTCGGGGGAATTGGAATTTCTACCAGCCAAGCATGTGGATACCGGTATGGGTTTCGAACGGTTATGCCGCATTGTACAAGGAAAGACATCAAATTACGATATTGACCTTTTCCAAGAAATTATTCAAGGGATCTCCCAACTTTGCAATATCCGTTATGGGGAACACGAACATAGCGATATTGCCATGCGGGTGATAGCCGATCATATACGTGCTATTTCATTTTCTATAGCCGACGGACAAATACCGTCGAATAATAAAGCCGGATATGTGATACGCCGTTTACTGAGACGCGCTGTACGTTACGGATACACTTTTTTAGGGCGTACAGAGCCGTTCCTTTGTAGATTGGTGCCGGTTTTGGTGCATGTGATGGGCAATTCGTATCCCGAATTAAAAGCTCAGCAACAATTGATTGAACGGGTAATCAAAGAAGAAGAAATATCGTTTTTACGTACACTTTCTACCGGGATATCGCTATTGGAAGATATTATTGCCGATTCCGTAGGTAAACAACAAACGGTTATTAGTGGGAAAGTGGTGTTCGAGATGTATGACACCTATGGATTCCCGCTTGACTTAACCGAGTTGATTTTACGCGAACATAACTTACAATACGACCAAAAACAATACGAATCAGAAATGGAAGCCCAAAAAGCCCGTTCAAGAGCTGCCGCTTCCGTTGATACCGGAGATTGGATCGTATTGTCGGCTGCAGAAGAAACCCGTTTTATCGGGTACGATTATACCGAAGCCGATATACATATCACCCGTTACCGGAAAGTTAAAAGCAAAGGTAAAGAACAGTATCAGTTGGTGTTTGACACCACACCGTTTTATGCCGAGAGTGGTGGACAAGTGGGCGATATGGGTTATATCAAATCAGATAAGGAATGCATCGCTGTGGTGGATACCAAGAAAGAAAATAATCTGAATATTCATATTGTCGACCAATTGCCACAACAATTGGATGCTGATTTTTTGGCTGTGGTAGATATCGATAAACGCCACGCTACCGAGGCCAACCATTCTGCAACACATTTATTACATTATGCTTTGCGCGAAGTGTTAGGTAGTCATGTTGAACAAAAAGGATCGTTGGTATGCCCGGACTATTTGCGTTTTGATTTTGCCCATTTTCAAAAGATGACCGATGAAGAAATCAGGCAAGTGGAGAAAAAAGTGAACCAAATGATCCGCCGCAATGCTCCATTAACAGAATACCGGGATATAGCAATTGATGAAGCCCGTGAAATGGGAGCAATGGCGCTTTTTGGAGAAAAATATGGAGAACGGGTACGTGTAATTCGCTTTGGCGAAACCGTCGAATTGTGTGGAGGAACACATGTGAAAGCTACCGGGCAAATTGGCCTATTGAAAATTGCGTCCGAAGGAGCTATTGCCGCAGGCATACGACGTATTGAAGCGGTTACAGGCGAAGCGATAGAAACCTTGATCTATGCCCAAGAAGATATTATACAGCAAGTGCGTGAGGCATTCAACAACTCGCCTTCATTTTTGCAGGCCTTGAAAAAATCGTTAGAAGAGAACCACGATTTGAAGAAAGAACTGGAGGAGATCATGAATGAACGTTTGGTTGAGTTTCAAAAGCGCTTGGAGGCCAATGTCGAAGATATCAATGGTATTAGTGTCATTCGGTTTAAAGCCTCATTCCCACAGGAATCGATTAAAGATCTTGCATTTAAGCTAAAAAGCAAATTTGAACGGCTGGTTTTTATCGCTGGCAGCGATTTTGGCTATAAGCCAAGCCTAACCATAGCATTGAGCGATGCATTGGTCGCCGAAGGGAAAAATGCGTCCAATACTGTTCGCGAAGCAGCAAAAGAGATATCGGGTGGCGGCGGAGGACAACCGTTTTTTGCCACAGCGGGAGGAAAAGATCTCGATGGAATAGGAAAAGCAATGGAAAAAGCTTTTCAATTATTGGTATAAAATTTTGTCTGTGTGACAAATTATTAGGTATGAATTGATACATTGAATAAAATCAAGCTATTATGTTGTACTATTCAAAAGGATCGAAAAATTATGCTTTCTCCAACGAGGAGTTGAAAGGCGCATTGACCGAAATATTCAATAAACTTGGAGTTCGGAAAAAAGTATTGGCTATTCCACCGGATTATACCCGGTTTCATTCGTTTGCAGGCCCCATTACAGAGATAGCTTGGGAATATTATGGTAGTGCACTCAAAGACGTATTGCCTGCTTTGGGAACACATGCCCCAATGACGGAAACCGAAATCGGACTAATGTATGGGAAAACGCCTAAAAATCTTTTCCGGATTCACGATTGGCGTAATGATGTGATTACCGTTGGTACAACTCCTTCAGAATATATACAGCAAGTGTCAGAAGGAAAGCTCGATTATATCTGGCCGGCGCAAGTGAACAAATTGCTGGTGGAAGGCAGATATGACCTGATCCTTTCCGTAGGACAAGTTGTGCCTCACGAAGTAATCGGAATGGCAAACTATAACAAAAATATTTTCGTTGGAACAGGCGGTGCAGAAGGTATCAACAAAAGTCACTTCTTGGGAGCGGTGTATGGCATGGAACGCATTATGGGCCGGGCAGAAACTCCTGTGAGGAATATTTTGAATTACGCTTCAGAACGTTTTACCAAATCATTGCCCATTGTGTATATCCAAACTGTTGTTGGAAAAGATGAAAAAGGGCAATTGCAAATACGTGGACTTTATGCCGGCGATGATTTTGAATGTTTCCGGTTGGCTTCCCAACTGTCACTTGAGGTGAATTTCCAAATGGTAGAAAAGCCAATCAAGAAAGCTGTTGTTTGGCTTGATCCCGGTGAATTTAAAAGTACTTGGCTGGGAAATAAGAGTATTTACAGGACACGTATGGCTTTGGCTGACGGAGCGGAATTAATTGTACTGGCTCCCGGATTGAAAGAGTTCGGAGAAGATAAAGAGATAGACCGCCTGATCCGTAAATACGGGTATGCAGGAACGCCAAAAATACTTAATGCAGTCAAGGAAAAGGTCGAATTGAAAAACAACCTGAGTGCTGCTGCACATTTAATACATGGCTCTAGTGAAGGACGTTTTACTGTGACTTATTGTCCGGGACATCTGACACAAAAAGAAATTGAAAGCGTATATTTTCGTTATGCTGATCTAAATCAAACGATGAAACGATATAATCCGGAAAAACTTACCGATGGAATAAATATACTACCTGGTGGAGAAGAGGTGTTCTTTGTGTCCAATCCCGCGTTAGGCTTATGGGCACACTGTGATCGGTTTAAATAACTGTCATTATTTTTTGGACAAATCTCATTTTTTTAGAACAAATCCTGAATTTTTTCCTTTTATGTTGGAAAGATCAATATGTTACGATTTTTTTGTAAAATTTTGATATTATACATAAAAGCTTACGAATAAAGATCTTATAAATCACTTCGCCGTGAAAAACAATCGTACCCAGGTAACTCAACCTATTATTATTTGCATGTTATGTTAAAACAATTGTTTTTCGTTGTAACCTGAAGATTGCTTTTTCGTATAACTGAGTACAAAAATAAAACAATCTTTAAGATTACATAATATGGTACAGAAATACATCATGAAGTGGAATATAATAGCATTAGTGTTGTTGCTATGTGCGGGAAAGGCTTTGGCTCAAGGGACTCCTCCAATTTCCGTGAGACTGGGAACTAATGTGACCGACACGCTCTTATACCAACACGGATATAATAAAGGTGGTAGTAGTATAGATAGTCCACGCGAAGACCGGGACTCGGTGATGGTGGGTTCTACCATGCCTTATTTTGTGATGCCCGATGCCACATATAATGCAACCTATATTGCATCAACATCGGGTGGCGACTTTTCACAAACCAGTTTAACCACTTCTAAGTTTACATGGACAGTTCCAGCCAGTGGCTCGTCTGCCATATTCATCAATCCAAATAATAAAGATGGAAACACCTCGCCTCGTGTGAGTATTAAGTGGGTTGCTGCAAGCGCCAAACCATCGACAGATACTATACGAATTATCGAAACACCTACTGAATATAATGGTCAAGCACTTACCAATGCTTGCCCTGGGGTAGCATCAAAAATACCGATTACTGTTATTAATAAGTCGACAGTGCAATTTGGCTTACATAACAGCGCTCGCGAAGTTTCAAACTGTTATGCTTTTAATCCGGCATTACCGAATAGCGTTTCCAATGTGTATCCATCATTTGATTTCCCTTTGACTTTGACAACAGAAGTGGCAGGACAAAAAGGAATCAAAGTAAAATATACAATTCAAAAAGACAGTGATGCAGAATCAGCACCTATAGAAGTTAATGTAGCAGATATCTCTAAGTTGCCCATTACATTTAATAATTATGGTACATACATTATAAAAATTACGGCCATTACTGACCCCATATCAAGAAAATGCGGAATAGAAGGCACTGTAGCTACAGCAGCTAGTGTAAACGAATTTAAATATGTGGTATTGCCACAACCGAAACCCGGCCCGACTTATCATATACCGAACAATTTTTAATCCACCTTAAAACCTAATACAGTGAAACAGATTTTAAAATATTGTACCGCCATTTTGCTGCTTTTTGTAGCAGTTGGTGCATATGGACAAACTACGAATGTGAGTATTGATTCCAAGACTTATTATCAACATGGGTATAATAGTACAGGTGGACCAAATCTTCCTCAGGAAGCCCGTGACTCGGTAACAGTTGGTTCTGTTATAAAATATTTTGTACTACCCAGTTCTGAAGCCAATCCATTATTTAATGTGGCTAATCCCACTGACTTCACTAATGTAACATCAGTGTTCAATTGGGGTTTCAGGCGTAGTGGAGGTGCTGCTTTGGGCAGTATAACCCCAAGCACGCCGACCAATCAGCCCATTATTTCCATTACATGGGGAAATTCCTATGGTGCAGTAGATACAATCAGAGTGGTGGAAAATCCGGCAAACGGTTGCCCCGGAAGCGAAACAAAGATTCCGGTAGAAATCATTGCAAAACCGTCTATTACATTTAGGCAGGTTGGAAGCCCTCTTGATTACAAAAAAGACACTTGTGTAACACAAGCTCAAGTTACAGCAACTATAACCTATAATTTTCCGGTAGCTATTACATCGGCTGTAAAGCCTGATGCCAAAGTATGGGTAAATTACACAGTTACAAAGGATGGAGTTGCAGCACCAACACTTAATGGGACCAATGTAGCTCTTACCATGTCGTCAACTACATTAGGAACATTCCCAATCGCATTTAATGCTTATGGTAAATATGAGGTAACCATTACCCAAATTACCGACCGGATTTCACGTAAATCATCGGTATTGGTCAATGGGGATATAGCAACGGGCACAGGGCAATCAGCTTTGTTCACCTTTAGCATTATCAAACCGGTTGAAACAGGCCCGATCTATCGTTTGCCAAATAATTTTTAATCCATTCAATATGAACGAATCCGCCGCTGTTAAAAGCGTATGATTTTGACGGCGGCTTAAGAAGAGAAATAAATAAAACCAAAATAAGATGAAAACAAATATTTTAAAAACAGGATTTTTTGCAGTGGCAATGACGCTGTGCTCAGCAGGCGTTTTTGCACAACCATCCCTTCCGGGAGATTATACCCAATTTTCCGCTTCTGGGACACGGGAAAGTATTGATACCGTCACAGTGGGTAGCCGTATGGCCTATAGAACAGCCGGCGACCCTACTATTGCTCCGCTGATTACCGCCGGTAAAATGGCTATGTCTGAATTCCAATGGGTATTCACTCCTACGTTGCCGATATATGTTCCGGGTGCTAATGGAACAGCAAATGCTGCAACGGTATCTACCATTGCAGGCCATACTGGATATTATACCAATGGAGCAATCGGTTTGAAGGAAATTCATACCATCATGCCAACAACATCGCAAACTATACAGTTGCTGGTAAATGAATGGAGTATGATTAACGCAACGACTCCGGGTTGTGCAGGAACAGACACAACTTATAAGATTCAAGTTGTAAATCGCCCTACGTTTGCATGGCCTGCAGATACAGTGATGGCCACTTGTTTGACCGGCGCGATGGGTAATGTGACTATTCCTATTACTCTAAGTGGATATGGTCAATGGATTGTAGGATATACCATTACTTATACGCCGTTTGGAGGGTCTGCCGGAGCGCCCGTTGCATATACGGAAACTTTGGCCACCAACAACAGTAAAGGCGGAACATTTAATTTGGTAATACCGGCAGCAAGATTTGGCACTGCCGCACAAGGAGAATACCATGTACGCATTACCAGCTTGACTGACCGTATTTCTCGCAAATCATTGGATCAAACCTTGGTAGCTGCCAGGCCCGGTGCTATAGCAGATGTAGTAAAGGATATTCCGAAAGAAAGATATTTGGTCAGCCTCTTGCCGACACCGAAAACCCAAAAATTGGAGCATGTTAAGAACCTGCCCTAATCAATTGGCATAGATATTATTTGTTTTCATCGAAACATCATTTTCGACAAAGGGAGTGCTTCGCATCGAAGCACATCCCTTGTTGTGAAATAATAAGTAACAGTAAAGTTTAAAACACTTTGATCAAAAAGCTCCATATCTTAATCTCTATATTGGCATTATGGTTTTTGCCAAATAGGGGAATTTATGCTCAAGATGATCCGAGGTGTGTTGGCACCAGGCATTTGTATGCTGCCGACACATTGAGTTCATCGACATTTGAGTATTCTTTGATATCGGGCGGTAATATTATTTCCTCTGATCCTAAGGGAAAGGTAATTGTTCAATGGGGGAATACCACAGGGACATACAGATTAGGTGTACGCGAGAAATCTCCGTATGAGCAATGTGTCAGTGAATGGGCATATTTGGATGTTCCTGTAGTTGGACAAAAAGCAAAATTTACACAGGACACATATGTAATGTGTATCGGGGATAGCGTGCAAGTATCTTTCAATGCATCAGACTTCCTAGCCCATGAATGGGTGGATAGGTCGATTAAAAATAACTATATCAAAAAACCCGGTACCTACGAACTGCGTACTTTTGATAAGGATGGATGCCGGTTAAGCAATTATGTAACAATCAAAGCACAACCGCGTCCAACCATTAATCTTGGCAGAGATACCATGATTTGTGTGCCTGAATTTAGGCTATATGCCAGCAGGTATAACCTGAATCCGCAAGGCACTACTTTCAGTTGGTCAACTGGCGAAACCGGAACATCTCCTTATGTTGATATCACAAATCACGACATAACCCGTGGTGCTATATATTGGGTAACAGCCAGTCTTGATGGATGTTCGGTAAGCGATACAATAATTATTTTAGCTTGCGCAGAAGATAATCCAATAGTTAAAGGAATTCCTAATACCTTTACGCCAAATGGAGACGGCGATAATGACGTTTGGGAAATCAAAGTCCTTAGAGATTACCCTAATGCGGTCGTCGAAGTATATGACAGATGGGGACGTAAAGTTTTCAATTCTGCCAGAGGATATCCACAACCTTGGGATGGACGCGACAGCAGAGGTCGAGTTCTTCCAATGGAAACGTATTATTATATCATTAATTTGAATGATGGAAGTAAACCGATATTGGGAACCATAACCATTATCTTGTAGGGTTATATGCACACAAAGAAATACATATTTTTATTACTGATCCTGTTCATGGCGCTGTGTCGGCAATCATACGGACAACAGACACAAGCGTTTAGCCAGTATTTATTCAATCGGTTTTTGCTCAATCCTGCTGCATGTGGGGCTGATAATTACAGCACGATCGGTTTGGTGATAAAAGATCAATGGACCGGATTTGCCAATGCACCCAGCAACCAAACGCTTACTGGCCAGATGAGGGTGCCTCGTGAAGGATTATTTGGCAACAGAAAATCTCGTCCCGGTAGACGCGGACCTGAAAATATAGGGTTGGGCATTGCTTTGTTTAATGATATCCGGGGACCTATCCGGACAACAGGTATGCAAGGAACTTATGCTTACCACTTGGAAGACCGTTATGGACAATTGTCTTTTGGCCTTTCTCTGAGCTTTTTTCAACTCAGGATCGACCGGAATAAAATCACAACCGAAACGGAAGACCGTTTTATTAATGCATCGGATTTGAATACTTTTGTGCCCGACGCTGCTTTTGGGATGCATTATACAACCAAAGATTATTATGCAGGTTTGTCTATTTCCAACCTTTTTCAATCTATTCTGATGTTCGGCGGACGCAATAGTAGTGATTACCAAATTAATAGATTATATACACTTTTGGGAGGGTATGTTTTCGAATTAAACCAAGATTACAGCTTAGTGCCGAGCACCCAACTGAAATTTAACGAACACGGAGCAACACAGATTGACCTTAATGCTACTTTATATTACCATGATGCATTTTGGGGAGGATTGTCCTATCGGTCAGGTGGAGGCGGCGTTGCAGGAGGAACTAGTATTTTGTTTGGAGCACGTTACAAACAATTCTATTTTGGTTATGCCTTCGATTATACTTTAGGCAATATTCGAAAATATTCATACGGATCACACGAACTGATGGTAAATATTGTATTTGGCCAAAGCGAACGATTCTTCAGATACAAGAGACGCTACGAATTCCAGAATACAGACAGAAGAAACAGATAGAAGAAGAAAAAAATTCGTTCGTAGCACAACATTCCTAAACAAATCCCTTGGAAAAGGACGAAACACCGTTTATTTAATTTTGAATATTAAACCTATGTTTTTCATAGTGGTTCGTTTATCATCAAAAACAATACATTCATATATGCGACACAAATAGGCTTCTTACTTACAATACAAAAGGCACAAATAATTAATTATATGTGCCTTTTGTATTACTCCCTAACTTTTAAAAAGGTTTTGTACTCTATAGGTGTTTATCAAAAAAATGAAAAGGCATATCCCAACATAATCGATCCGGCGCCCAACCTATTGGTTCCATTACTACTATCTTGCTGTACAGGAACAAACCCATAATTTCCACCTGCTTCGATGAAAAAGAAATTACATCCCCATTGGTAAGATAATCCGACATTTCCGATAATACCAAAATTAGCCGATTTCATTTCGCTTGTAATATTTGTCGTTCCAAAATCAAGAGGGTCTTGGAATGTACTGGCCATATCGGGGAACAATCTTGTAATATCAGCTTGATCAGTTGAAGAAAATGTATCCCACAAAAGCGTTTGTCCCGAAGCATCTGAATACAGGTAACTTGACCCATCTGATACCAACTTTCCCGATACCAAGAATGAAACAAAAGGTCCTGCATTCACATAAACACTCCAAGGAGATTGTCCTAAATGCCAAGAATATTGGGCAAGAAGAGGTATCATCACATAATCGAATTTAGTGGTATTGTCCACATTCGCATAATAATATTTAGGCACAACATCAGCCAAATGCGTTAATTCGGCAATTTGCTCATCGGTCATCGACGTACCCATGGATGAAGCTGCTCCTGTAAGCAATCGTTTCGTAGGCATAGCCTGCATACCATTTTTTTGGCCTCCTTGTCCGCTATACTCCACTCCAAAACGGAAAGACCATGATTGGGTCAATTTTAGTTCGGTGAACAATCCTACGCCTGCTGCCAAACGCGATTTATAGCCTTCGCTTACAGGCGTGTTAGTGCCCCCGGCTGTAATATTAGGAAGGTTTAACCCTCCCTTGATTCCGAATTTGACATTCTGGGCGGTGGATACGCCGCATATCAATAATAACGCTGTAAGGATTGCTAAACCCTGTTTATATAATGTGTTC
>JAVBPN010000137.1:0-18109 GCA_031549585.1 Bacteroidales bacterium | reverse complement strand
AATAAGCAATATGGACTTATTCAAAATCCGGGCTGGGAATGACTTTGATTTCAGTGACATTAAATTAGACATGATATGAAAAATATAATAAAATATCTATTTTTATCATTAATATGCTCTGTTATAACGGCAAGGGCACAGCAGATAAGTGAAACAGATAAGTCCCCAATATATCAGCCGGAAGGTTCGGCCATGGCAACCTCTACAGTTGATGGAGAAAAATTGTTGAAGCGATCCAGTATAGATCCGGCCAATACACTTTACGGACATCTAAATGGACTTACAGTGTTACAAGGTTCCGGTTATGGAGGCATCGGAGAAGTCAGCCCCACCATGTATATCAGGGGAATAGGGACAGGCAACAATAATTCCATCCTGATACTGGTTGACGGATTGGAAAGGCCGATCAACTCGTTGGTAACAGAAGAAATTGAAAATGTAACAATCCTGAAAGATGCAGCAGCCTTAGCACTATACGGATTAAGAGGCGCCAACGGGGTTCTATTGATTACAACTAAAAGAGGAAAAGTAGGTAAAACCGACATTAATGTCGCTTACCAACACACCTTTACCACACCTACCCGCCTGCCTAAGTTTGCGAATGCGTACTCCTATGTTGAAGCTGTAAACGAAGGATTGGCAAACGAAGGGTTGGCTCCCCGCTATTCATCGCAAGAGATTGCTGCATACAGGGATCAGAGTTATCCTTATTTATTCCCGGATGTGAATTGGATGGATGAAACCTTACGGAAATGGGGACAACGGGATCAGGCAAATTTCTCAGCAAGTGGAGGTTCCAATAGAATACGGTTCTTTTCCCTGGTAAATTTTATATCTGACAGGGGATTAATTAAAGAGGCGGATTTGAATTCATATTCAACCCAGTTAAGTAGTTCAATTTTGAATGTAAGGACCAATTTGGATGTCGATCTCACTTCGTCTACTTTTATGCAAGCCAACATCCTGGCACGATTGAGTGAAATGAACAGACCGGGAGCAGTTACGGATGCCGCATTAATGAATAATTTATACTCACTCCCTTCCAATGCTTATCCGGTTAAGAATTTTGACGGAACTTGGGGCGGTGGTTCCGATATCTATCCATTGAATCCTGTAGCTCAAACCTCATCCACAGGGTATGCATCCGCCCATGCCCGGGGATTATATGCAGACCTCTCACTGAAACAGGATCTGAATACATTAACTGAAGGATTAAGTGCCGAAGGCAGGATTGGATTCGATGCTTTCTCTGACAGTTGGGATAGCCGCACAAAACAGTTCCTGTCCGAATCGGTAGTTGCCCATTTGAATGATGCCGGTATGCCAGTGGACACAACCATTACACAATATGGCAAAGTTGAAAACGAGTTGGGATTTTCCACTTCCTTAGGTAGTCAGCGGCGACAGTTTAACCTTCAATTCCGCTTGAACTATAATAAAGAGATAGGACCAGGCAACTTAGCTGCATTCCTCATGTATAAACAGGATAAAAAGGTGGAACTGGGACAGTTTAACTCATTTATGCACCAGGATATTGTCGCATTCGGACATTATTCCTTGCATAATCGTTATTATTTTGACCTCTCCTTATCAGCCTCCGGAACGAGTCGCTTACCCGAAAACAACCGTTGGGGCTTTTTCCCGGCAGCGGCGGTAGCTTGGCGGATAAGCCAGGAAAGTTTCCTTGAAAATACCGATTGGCTCGACGAATTGAAGCTACGTCTTTCATTTGGGCTGACAGGAAATGATATGATCACCATCAATCTGGATCAATATCCTTATGTTTCCGGCGGGGGTTTTATCTTTAATGATGATTTCCGTTCCTTTTCAGGCATGGCGGAGGGACATCTCCCAAGTCAAAATGTGACATACGAAAAAACCCGGATGCTGAATTTCGGTATCGAATCACAACTGTTTAAAAAGGTTGCATTCAATGTAGATGTGTTTTACAATAGAACCTACGACATAATGGTTAGTACGCGAGGCGTGACTTCATCCATGATAGGTGCAACCCAGGCCTATGAGCCCGATGGTGAAGTAAAAAACTATGGGATTGAGCTTGGTATGACAGTTGGTGACCGAACAGGTGATTTCAAATATAATATCGGCGGGCAGTTCTCTTTTGCCAGGAATGAAATCATCAGCATGAACGAAAGCTATCAACCACATGATTATCTGAAAGCTACCGGCCGGCCGGTAGGACAGATGTTCGGGCTGGAAGCTATCGGGTTCTTTAAAGACGGAACTGAGATCGGTCAAAGCCCAACCCAGGTATTCTCCAATGTTTATCCTGGTGATATCAAATATAAGGATCAGAATGAAGACAACCGGATTGACCAATATGACGCAGTTCCTATTGGATTCAACAATAAATGCCCGGAGGTATATTACTCGGCAACAATTGATTTGGAATACAAAGGATTCGGTGTTAGCGCCCTTTTGCAGGGAATTAGTAACTATTCGGTATATTTGAGTACACCAGGCGTTTATTACCCATTGATGGGTAACGGAACCATTTCGGAACATTACCTGGATAGTTATTGGAAACCGGGAGCAGCCAACACCAATGTGAAATATCCACGTCTGACCACAACTGAAAGCAATAACAACTATAGGGCAAATTCAGTATTCATTGGAAATGCCTCCTATTTAAAACTTCGTTCGGCTGAGGTATTTTACAAGTTACCCCAATTATTCCTCTCCAAATTACGGGTTAATGAATGCAAGCTTTTTGTACGGGGCATGGATTTATTCTCCATCGACAATATCAAAGTGACGGATCCTGAAGCTACAGGAGCCGTATACCCTACGCTTAAAACTTATCATGTTGGATTTTCTGTCACCTTTTAATGATTCTAAAGTATAAAAGCATGAAAACAAGAGTATTAATAAGTATCCTTATAACAATTTGTATTTGCAGTTGTAATTTTCTGGATTATGACGAATCTACCCATTATAAAAAGGAAAATGTATTCTCTACCTTCGACCGCACCAAGCAGTTCCTGACGAATATTTATTCATACATTCCGGAATGTTATGGAACAGTGGGAGGCGCTTTGCGGTCAGCAGCTTGTGATGAAGCCGTTTTTATAGAAAGTTTATCGGCCGTTCAAAGTTTTAATAACGGTACCTGGAGTGCTGTCAACACATTAGACACACGATGGGATTATTTCAATGCCATACGTTCGGTAAATATTTTCCTGGAAGAGGTAGAAGGACAGACTTTTGATGACCTGAAGAACAACCAAGATTATAAGGAAATAATGGCCCAATTTTACTTTTATCCGTTCGAAGCCCGTTTTCTGAGAGCTTACTTTTATTTTGAACTGGCCAGACGTTACGGCGACATCCCGCTAATAACCACTGTTCTTACTGACGAAGAAGCGAATAAGTTGACCCGCACACCTTTCGACCAGGTGATCCGCTTTATTGTGGATGAGTGCGATGCCATTGCTCCTGAACTGCCAATCAATTACAAAAGTATTACCCAGGCAGAAACGGGGCGTGCAACCCGGGGTATGGCAATGGCATTGAAATCAAAAGCGTTATTGTATGCGGCAAGTCCTCTGTTTAATACGTCAAACGATAAAACTAAGTGGGAAATTGCAGCTCAAGCAGCAGCCGACTTGATAAAAAATGCCGGAAACTTTGGTTATTACCCGTTACCTCCGTTATCAAACCTGTGGAATAAAAATTACACGACAAATAACGAGTTAATACTTGGTGTAATGAAGTCGGAAAGTAATGCCTTTGAATGGCAAAACTTTCCGATTGGTATCGAAGGAGGGGGGAATACCGGGCATTGTCCTGTACAAAACCTGGTCGATGCTTTCGAAATGAAGAATACCGGGCTACCTGTCGATCCTATGGCAGGATACGAGGAAGTCGATCCGGACTTTGATCCGCAAAATCCCTACGTTGGGCGAGACCCTCGTTTGGGAGCATCGATCGTTGTGAATAATTCCGTTTGGGTATACAATTTACCCATTGAAATATGGCAGGGGGGAAGAAGTGGTAAACCCGTAAATTATGCAACTTCCACCGGTTATTACCTAAAAAAGTATGTAGATGGAAGTACTAGTTTGAAAGCAGGGAATACAAATTCGAAGAGACATGTCTGGATGATCATGCGCTATAGCGAAATTTTGCTCAATTATGCAGAGGCAATGGTAGAAGCTTATAGTGATTACAATTATAAAACAGCCGAATTGCCGCTCACTGCCAAAGAAGCTGTGGATTTGGTAAGAGGTCGCTCTGGGGTTGGGATGCCTCCATTTCCATCAACGCTCTCCCTTGATGAATTCAAGCTGAAATTACGTAATGAACGAAAGGTGGAGATGGCTTTTGAAGATCAACGTTTTTGGGACATCAGGCGTTGGAAAATTGCATCTCAAACAACCAACATATATGGTGTTGATATAGAAAAAACTGGAGACAATATGTTTAATTACACCAAGGTATTGGTGGAAAAGAGAATATTCTCCGATAACATGTATCTTTATCCAATCCCCCAATCCGAATTGTATATAAACCAGGAATTAACGCAAAATCCGGGTTGGAATAAATGAGGTAGTAAGTATCAATATAGTTAGGAAATCCAGTTGATTTGAACGCTGGAAGCGAAGTCATAAAAACGCCTTCGCTTCCATATGTTCTTCATTTCAGTCAAATAATAATTTTATTAAACAAGTTAAGTGTTTATGAAAGTAGAAATTGTATCCCTATTGATCCTTGTATTGCCAGTATTATATAGTTGCGTTAATCAGCCGGTAAAGGAAGGATGTGCCTATTGCATTGATTCCGTTAACGGGAATGATTCTAATATTTGAAAGTAATCTGTTTATAAATATTTTAATTAATAATCCATTATCATGAAGAAACCCTTTCTTAAAAAAACGAAAAGGCCAGACTTGAATAAACTACTTTGTCTGGCGATTTTCCTACTGTTTGGAACGCTCAATGTATGGGCACAGTCAAGAAATCTTACCGGTACGGTTACCGATGCCGCTACGGGAGAGCCACTCCCAGGTGTAACTATTGTAATTCAAGGCGCCACAATCGGTACCGTTTCGGACGTGAACGGTACTTTTGCCCTGAATGTAACGTCCGGAAATATATTGAGTTTTTCTTATGTGGGGTATGTTAAACAGGAAATAACAATAACTGACCAAACATCCTTACAAATTGCATTGGAAGAAGATGCAAAATTATTGGATGAAGTTGTTGTGGTAGCCTATGGCTCTGTGGTCAAGAGAAAACTGACCAATGCCGTAACAAGTGTCAATGTGAAGCCGATAGAAGATTTGGGCGGATATACCAATATCGCTTCTGCGTTACAGGGAAGAACTCCGGGGGTTTATATTTCCAATACATCTGGATTGCCCGGTTCTACGCCTTCATTAAGTATTCGCGGCAGTGAAGCTCCATTATATGTAATAGACGGCATTGTACAGGATGCAGCAAATTTCAACAGGTTGAATTCGCAGGATATTGAGTCAATTTCTATCATGAAGGATGCGGCTTCGGCCGCCGTGTACGGAGCTTTGGCCGGTAACGGCATCGTTGTGGTAAAAACAAAAAATGGGACTGCAGGTAAAACCCGCATCAACTATACGTACGACCATCAATTCACACAACCGACCAATGGCAAAGACAACATCAGTTCGTATGAACTGGCATCGACCCGCAATTATCTTGACAAAGTATACGGGTATACACCCACATTCTCTGAGGAAGCATTGGAAGCATACCGTACAGGCTCCGATCCGGTAAATTATCCCAATGTAAACTGGAAGGACGAAATCATGCGGAAAATAGCCCATTCGGACAGGCATTCACTTACCGTGGACGGTGGTAGCGAAGATACCCAGTTCCGCCTTTCATTAGGATACTTTAATCAGGGTTCATTAATCAAACCCATTGCCGGAGAAGAAGTGTTCACATATAAAACGGCCAATATCGGGGTAAATGTTACCCATTACTTCCGTTCCATAGGATTGAGGGTTGGGTTGGATTCAAAAGGATCTTTTATCTGGAAAAAAGGAAAAAGCGAGAGTGAAATTATGCGGCGAATCAAAACGATTCCCATGTCAAAAATTTATAATCCGGACGGAACTTATTTCGCAGCTCCGGCCAACACATCTTATTTATACCTGCATCCCGGCACAGGCTACGATAAAACAAACGAACCGTTGATGAACAACCGTCTGAACCTGGATTGGGATGTATATGGCGTAAAAGGCTTGAAGGCATTGTTCATAGGAAACTATAAAACCGGAAATTTTAACCAAAAAGCATGGAACAATGCATATGTCCCGTCGTACCTGGCGGACGGCACGGTAATGGCAGCAAGCGCCAAGCCTTCATTGAGCATGAAAAAAACCAGTTACTGGACTTATGAGTTTAATGCGGGATTGCAATATGAAAACACATTTGCTCAAAAGCACACATTAGCCCTGTCCGCTTTTTACAATCAGACAGAATCCTATTCTGAGGAATTAAACGCTGCAAGAACGGATTACCTGACTTCGTCCGTCGACCAGATTTTTGCTGGGCCAGAAGATACGCAAACGAACGGAGGAGCAAGTAGCGAAAGAGGACGATTGGGATATGTAGGGATACTGAATTATGATTATATGGGCCGCTACATTATTGCCGCTAGCTTACGTATAGACGGCAGCGACAACTATTCCAAAGGAAACAAATACGGATATTTTCCTTCCGTATCGGCAGGTTATGTTATTTCCGATGAACCTTTTATCCGTACGTTGGCTAAGAGAATGAACATTGACTTGTTCAAAGTAAGGGCTTCATGGGGTAAAACAGGTATTGACGGTGCACGTTTTGCGTACTATTCGAACTGGAGCATGGGGGCTGCCGAATTTGACATAGCCGGTAGCCGGGCTCCTAAAATTAATACGCCGGGGTTGATTTCTCCGGATTTGACGTGGTATTCTACCCGTTCAACAAACGTCGGGGTTGACCTTGCTCTTTTCAATAACCGTTTAGGCGCCACCTTTGATTATTTTGTACAGAACACAATAGGCTACCTCAGAAGCCCGCAGGATGTGTATAGAACGCCATTGGGAACGAGTCTCCCAACGATTATGTCTGATGACGAATTCAGAAGAGCCGGCAGCGAAATCACATTACGCTGGAGGGATGCAGCTGGTGATTTCCGTTATGAGTTTGGTGCGAACCTTTCTTTCTACGACGAAATATGGGTGTCATACAATGAAGATCTGGCAACAAGCAGTAATCCATTAATAAGTAGGGCGGGGAAAACTCTTGCAGATGGACAAAGAACATGGATTTCAAGCGGATTATACCAGGATGTTGACGAACTGTTAAATAATCCTCATGCCTTGTGGACTTCCACTATAAAAACAGGTGATATTCGCTATATGGATATAAATGGCGACGGACGAATTGATACAGATGGGACATATTCAGGTGACAGAGTATTTAACAGTCAGCCAACAAAACCTATCATGCAATATGGTGTGGACTTCAATTTTTGGTATAAGGGATTCTCCCTGGGGGGATTGATTCAAGGGTCAGGTAAAAATTACAGACAGGTATCCTCCACCGAAGGGATGCCCATAGGCTATACCCGTTTACAGTTTGCACAGGATCTGGATTACTGGACGCCGGCTAACACGGATGCTCGTTATCCCATACCGGATACCGGTTCGGGTCTGTCTAACAACGGCCAAAGCTCATCAACCTTCTGGTCGATAAATTGCACATACGTAAGGTTGAAAAATCTTCAAATCGGATATGATTTTAAACATAAGTTACTTAAAAATTTGCCGTGGGTTTCTAATGCTACAATATCCTTGGTGGGGCAAAATCTAATCACCATCTCCAAGGCTAATGATTTCCACATAGATCCGGAGCAAGCGGAAACCACTAATTATGGATACCCTATAACCAAAACATATTCAATAGTACTTAATTTAGGATTTTAATATAATTGAACAATGAAAATGAATAAAATAATAATGGCTTTTTTTGTTGCCACAACGGTTTTGTTATCGATGTCCTGCGAAGATGTTCTTGACAAAAGGCCATTGGACTTAATTACTGAAGACGCTGTATGGCAAGATGCTTCATTGGCGCAGGCCAACGTAAACGGGTTATATGAAAACCTGAATTATTTTTCTCACTGGAACGGGGATCCGATTACTTATAGCGGCGATGATAACTCATACAACTCGGAGTGCCAAAGCGACCTTTTTTGGAGCCACTGGCGGTCGGCCCGGGGGAAAGACGACAGGGGCTGGACTACATCCACTAATTTTGGATGGGATGCATTCGATCGAGTAAGAAAATCGAATATTGCCATTAGCCGGTTAAAGAACGAGTCCACAAGACAAAGCCTTGGCGTCGGCGTCGCCGATGACATACTGGGGCAGGCATATTTACTGAAAGCGGCATTTTATTACATGCAGGCGCGTAAATACGGCGGGTGGATTATTGTGGATGAAGAACTGGATGCCATCGGTGCTGCCGCGGGCGGGGATGAAAACATTGCTAAGAAATTACAGCTTCCCCGCGCAACCATCAAGGAAACGTACGATTATATTATCTCTCTGTGCGATGATGCAGCAACGTTATTGAATAAAGACGCCAAGGTGGGATTATTGACTAAAGGAGCCGCATACGCTTTATTATCGGAAGTCGCTTTACATGGAGCCGCATATGTGTCATATTACGAAAGTGCAGATCCTGTTCCTTATTACCAAAAAGCCATTAAAGCGGTTGAAGACTTGGATGCGCTGGGCAAATATTCTCTTGTTTCCGGTTCAGGCGACGACTTTGCAAAAATGTTCAATGATTATTCGTATGCGCAAACCTGTCCTGAAAATATTTTCATCATCCAGCGAAACGAATTGTATGCGCGTACCGAAGGTAAATATGTCAACATTCACCGTTTGCTGGTAAAGTTCAATACAACCATGTTGAACCTTAGTAGCCTGAATACCTCATTCCAGTCGCTGGATAAGGGATATAAAGTGAACGACGGACAGGCGCAGATACTTCCCGATCCAGCTATGGTCGAAAAAGCATTTTATGTAAAAGATATGGACGGGAAAGCCAGGCGTTTCGAAGATTCACAATTGTTTTCAGGGAACATAGATATTGTGAGTGAAAACGATGTGCATTTGAATAATACAATGCGTGAAAAAAGAAAGTTAAAATCAACATCAATTTATAATTCGATTTCCGATTTGCTGTACAGTCACAGGGATGACCGCTTTAAAACCATTTTTGTGTATGATGGCGATGAATTTTTGGGAAATGATATCTACTTCCGCTCCGGTGGGAATCTGCACAGGAAATCATATCTTCAGGATGGCCGTGAATTTGGTTCTCAGACAGGTATGTTATTCCAAAAAAGAATACCACAATACAAAGATATTCCAAGTAATGGCCTTATAAACTTTACCAATCCCATTTTCCGATTGGGGCGTTGCTACCTGAATGCTGCTGAAGCTTACCTGTCTTTGGGTAATGAAAACAAAGCCAAAGAATACATCAATAAGACCCGTGTAACACACGGCGGATTACCGGCTTTGACAGATGAAACAGGTGGAGAACTGAAAATGATTTACCTGGATGAAAGGGTGGCCGAATTGATCTTAGAAAATGACCGTTATTTCACGCTTCTGCGTACCGCTTTATCGTGGGGAGTAACAGATGAGTCAACTGGATATCCCACAGGTAAAAAAGGCGGTGTAATACCGGAGCTGCATAAGGGTGACAACCCAACCAAAAAGATAGAAATTGAAGTGCCCGGGAATTATATGGTAGAAGCGGATTTTATGAAACCAAATGCCTACTTCTTTTGTGATTTGGACAAACCGCAAAGCGACCATTTATTCTATTTCACTCCGGAAAAGAGGTATTTATTGCCTGTTCCACAAAGTGAATTGACTCAAAACCCGAATTTGTGGCAAAATGATAATTGGAAATAATTTATAAAGAAAATTCTCATGAAAAAATATTCATATTTAACCGCGATATTATTTATTAGTGCTGTTCTTTTCAGTTCATGCCTGGAATATGGCATAGATGCGCCAGAGTATTCTACAGATTGCGAAATTACATCCATACAGTTTGAGCACCGATGGGCGCTTCAAACCGGGAATGTGGATGGAATATATAGCTTATACTTTAAGACAATGACCTTGTCTTCCAATATTGATGCAACAGGACTAAAGGTAACAATAGATATTACAGTCCCTACGGTTGACAATAATAATAAATTCACTCTGGAAGAAAGGAATAAAGTCAGCCTATCATCTTTAGCTTGTTTATTCTATGTTTCCAATGCAGCAAGTGTGACCCCTTTAAATGGAGCGCCGGTACTCGGAACATTGGGCGATTATTCGGGCGGGGTTTATACATACCGTGTAACTTCAGCATCGGGTGTATATAAAGATTGGCAAATTATAATAAACAGCTTTACCAAGTAAAAAAGGGAATCTATTATTTTTATACTTGTTGGTGCCTGATGCACCAACAAGTATTTCATATACGCAAGGATGCCATATTGGAAAGCTTTGATGCGAAGTCGGTTCCAATAAAAAACAAAAACAATATGCGAATTTGTAAAGAAATATCCAAAAGGAACAAATGCCTGTCTGCGGGTTTTTCTTTATTATTCGGATTATGTATATTCCTTTTTTTTGCCTCCCTTTACCCGAATCACTTGTTTTATCAGGAACAAAATCAATTATTTCTTTTTACTGCTGGCTATTTGTTTGAAAGAACCTCATTTCCGGGAGGAGTCTGTGCGTACATGAGCAGTTTTCTTCTCCAGTTTTATATTTACTCCCGACTTGGCGCACTGATTATTTCTTTATTGTTGGTGCTGCTGCATAGGATAAACCTGTATACATTGCATAAGTTAGGCGTAGCTGGAATTTATTCAGCAGTTTCAATTGTTCCGTCATTGCTCTACTGGATGCTGTTGTGTGATGAAACCTATTTGTTGAGCATACTTATTGCACAAATATTCGCAGCGGCATTCATGATTATTTATTTCAATATATCAAATACAACTGTGCGAATTATGTATGCACTTTGCACACTGATAATATTATACGTTTTGGCAGGAGGTATTTATTGGACGTTTGGGGCATTTGCAATATTGGTAGAGGTTCTATATTTCAGGCAACTGTCAAAGAGAAAATGTGCTCTGTTCTTTATTGTGAGCACTATGCTAATCATCGCTTTGCCATTAATAAGCAAGTACATACTGATGATGCCTTATCCTTTGAGACAATTGTGGCGGGGAATCGGATACTACCGTTATACAACCGCTTTCCCTTCGATCATATTTGCCGTTTGGTCGATAGTGGTGTGTTTCCCGTTTCTTATTCGTTACCTATCCAAATCACCTCAAAATAAAAGTGCTGTTTCAACAATACTTATTGGTGGTGTGACTTTTATCATACTTATATATGCCTCTTTTGATAAAACCAAAGAGCGGGAGATGGAATATGATTACAACTTGCGATATAATTTGTGGAACAGAATCATAAAGTTGTCGCAGGAATCCTCCCCGGTTAATCCTATTGAAATGGCAATTGTTAATTTAAGCCTTGCACAAACAGGTAAAATGGGCGATAAGATGTTTCAATATTCTCAAAATAATCCGGAAGCCCTTCTCCCGCCTTTCAGTGAGGATTTCAATATTGCTTTTGCCATTGCTGATATTTATTATCATTTGGGAATGGTTAATATTTCTCAACACCTTACTTTCGAGGGTATGGAAGCAATTCCCGACACACAAAAAAGCGGTCGGGCCATGAAACGGTTAGCTGAAATAAGCCTGATTAACGGAAAAATCGAAATTGCATGTAAATATCTGAAACTGTTACAACATACCATTTTCTACCGCGTTTGGTCAAGAAATACATTGGAATATATCAGAGATAACAAACTATCCAGTGAAACAGAATGGGAAAAGATACGGACAATAAAGCCTGAAACAGAGTTTATATTTTCTGGAAATAATAAGACTGTCATCCTGCAATCATTGGTGAATGATCATCCTGATAACCGGATAGCTAGCGAATATTTAATCGCTTACGCGCTACTGAATAAAGATATTTATACATTTACGAGGTCTCTTTCCTTAATGGAAAAGTGGTACAGTAACAGAATTCCCGTACATTATCAGGAAGCGCTTTTACTTGCATGGACTTTGGACGGGAATGCGATTGATAATATACCATTTACGATTAGCGGGGAGTTAACGCAGAAATTCAATAACTTCATAAAAACTTACAATCAAAATCCCGATAGAGCATTACTTAACGCTTTTTCAAATACATACTGGCATTATTACTATTTTAAAGCCATAAAGTAATGAAACAGATTATATTGTCACTTATATTAGGAATTGTGTTCGTGTCATGCAAGCACAAAATCGTTTCGACCGAAACCGATGAGGATTATCCTCATATTTTCCCCGACTATATCGGCGTAACGGTTCCTTCAACATTGGCGCCGTTAAATTTTGACATCAATGAAGATTGTCAATCAACTACAGTTAAAATATACGGGAGTAAAACCGGTGAAATAAACATAATAGCCCGCAAAAAAACTATACAGATTCCCGCAAAAAAATGGGAAAAACTTTTGGAAAAGAACAAAGGCGGAAACTTGTCGGTTGTAGTATCCGTCATTACTGATAATAATATTGAAAGAAAATACAAGCCATTTTCGATATACGTTAGTAATTACCCCATTGATTACGGTATTGCCTATCGGCTGATAGCTCCGGGTTATTCCATTTACGGCAAAATGGGTATTTACGAACGAGACCTAAGTTCATTCAAACAAAAGACAATATTCGAGAATACACAAATACCTTATAGCTGTGTAAATTGCCATTCTTTTAATCAAGGCAACCCATCTTATCTCAGCATGCACATTAGGGGTGCACATGGGGGAACGGTACTAAAAACCGGGAATGACTTCGAACTGCTCGACACAAAAGCCGATGGCATTCTTTCGGCTGGAGTGTACCCCTATTGGCACCCATCAGGAAAATACATTGCCTACTCCGTAAACGATACCGAACAACTCTTCCATACAGTTTCGGATAAACGGATAGAAGTTTACGATAAAGCTTCAGATATTTATGTTTATTGCCCGAAAACCAATGAAATGCTTACTTCCCCCCTGCTAAAATCAGATGAATATTTCGAAACATTCCCTGCCTTTTCTCCCGACGGTAAAACACTATTCTTTTGTTCCGCTGCAAAGAAAAATATGCCTTTTAAATATAAAGACTTAAAATACAGCCTATGCAGCATCGGCTTTAATCCCGACGACGGATCATTCGGCAACCGGATAGATACACTCTTTTCTTCGCATTCCTGCAACAAAAGCGTATCATTTCCCCGGCCTTCCTTTGACGGCAAATATCTGATGTTCACGGTATCAGATTATGGCAATTTTTCCATCTGGCATAAGGAATCGGACATTCGTTTGCTTGATTTACAGAATAATACTATTAATGAATTATCAGAAATTAACAGCGATGACAGTGAAAGCTACCATAGCTGGAGCAGCAATTCCCGTTGGGTTCTGTTTACAAGTCGCAGAATTGACGGATTATATACACGTGTCTACATTGCAGGTATCGATGAAGATGGCAATGTTTCGAAACCATTCCTATTGCCTCAGAATAATCCCGCACAGTATTACGATGAATTATTGTTTTCTTACAATGTGCCCGAGTTTATTACAAAATCCATAGATATAAATGCAGTCGGGATAGAAAAGAAAGTGTTGTCAAAAGAACAGAGGAAAAAAATAAAAACCATAATAAATAATTAAAACATGAAAGCAAACAATTGTATTATTAGTGATATTATTAAAACAAAGATATTAATTACGATATTTCTTTCTTTTCTGATTTTTAATTGTTTTTCTTGTTATTTACAACAAACAGGAAAAGAATCTACCATTTATTATGTCGACTCAGAAAATGGGAATGACAGTTCCGACGGTCTGTCTGCTGAAAAAGCATGGAAATCATTAGATAAGGTTAATACCATCGTATTTCTTCCCGGAGATAAACTTTTGTTTAAATGCGGTTCTGTTTTTTCAGGGCAACTGCACCCAAAAGGATCGGGTTCAACAGATCAGCCCATTATTATTGATTATTATGGAAATATTGGCGATGAATACGGTATGCACGATCGTCCCCGAATAAATGCCGACGGAAAATTTGAATCAGCTCTTTACCTTTTTAACGTTCAGAACTGGGACATCAGAAATCTTGAATTGACCAATACAGGCAATGAGCGTGAATCCGGAAGGTCAGGAGTACATATTCGTCTGAATAACTTCGGAGAAGCAGAAAACATTCGCCTTGCACATTTATTCGTTCACGATGTAAACGGCAGCCTTATAAAGAAAGAAGGAGGCGGTCAAGCTATATTGATACATAACGAAGGCGATTCAATACCTTCACGCTTCAACGGTTTAACCATAGAATTATGTACAATTAGTGACACTGAACGGAACGGAATCATTTTTCGAAGCAGTTATTGGGAGCGTAATAAATGGAATCCCAACTTAAATGTTGTAGTTCGCAGAAATATGATTACAAAAGTTCCCGGAGACGGTATTGTGCCTATTGCATGTGATGGGGCATTAATTGAATATAATCTGATGAAAGAATGTACTCGACTGCTCCCGGACGGAGAGGCTGCCGCAGGTATTTGGCCTTGGAGTTGTGATAATACCGTCATCCAATACAACGAAGTAAGCGACCACAAAGCGCCATGGGACGGACAGGGTTTTGATTCGGATTGGAATTGCAGGAATACCATTATCCAATACAACTATAGTCATGATAACGAAGGCGGGTTTTTACTTATTTGTAACCCGGGCGACGTTAATATGCCGGATAATATCGGCAATGATGGAACTATTGTCCGTTACAATCTAAGTGTGAATGATGGTTTGAGAAACTCCGGAAAACATGCGGGATTTTCTCCGATTTTCCATATTTCGGGATCAGTTACCAACAACAAAATTTATAACAACACTATTGCAGTTTTCAAAAAACCACAGGGAGTTGACCGGAACATCATCAAAATGGATACATGGGGCGGAGGTTGGCCCGATAACAGTTATTTTGCAAATAATATTTTTTATGTAACAGACAACGCTTCCTACGATTTTGGCAAGGCGTTCAATACTTTGTTTGAGAATAATTTATATTTTGGAAAACAATCCAACCTTCCGGAGGACAAACAAGCATTATTCGATAATCCAATGTTCGCTCGCGGAATTGAAAGAGCTGTTGGAGCGGACGCACCACTTTTTGTTCAATCTCAAAGAACAGGCATTGACATGATGTACGGTTTCCGGCTGCGCCCTTCCTCGCCATGTATCGGAAAAGGGCTTTTATTATCATCAAATGGAGGACAAGATATTTCGGCGACTCAACTTCCCCTAAATTCATGTGCTATTGGAGCCTTTGACTATAACTATAATCAGGAAATGCAAGATGCTGTCGAAAAACGTACTGAATGGTGGAATGAAGCCAGATTCGGACTTTTCCTGCATTGGGGAGTTTATTCGGTTTATGGCGGCGTTTATCGTGATAAAACGCTTCACAGCGCAGAGTGGATACAAGATAATGCCCATATCCCATGGCAGGAATATGCAAAAACAGCCAAGTCGTGGAATCCTGATAAATTTGATGCCGAAGAATGGATTGCCCACGCTAAAAACGCCGGCATGAAATATATTGTAATTACGGCAAAGCATCACGACGGATATTCGATGTATCCCACTGAATTTAGTCCTTACAACATCATGGAATGGAGCGCCTATAAAGGTGCTGATCCGATTATGGAACTTAAAAGAGCCTGCGAAAAGGCAAATATTGGTTTTGGATTATATTATTCTACCCTGGAATTTCGCACATCACCATTCGGAATTCATAAGGAAGACCGTGAATGGGTTGCATCAGGTCATTCAATGCAGGAATTAGGCGCTAAACCGTATATTAATGAAATAGAGTTGGCTGAATTTGCAAAAGCTCAAATTAAGGAATTACTTGGGAAATATAACCCCGATATTCTATGGTATGATGGTTCGTGGTGCGATTTGGGCAGATGGTCCCCTTGGGATGCTTCAGAAATAGACATATTTATTCGCAAAAATTACCCCAAATTGATCATTAATCCGCGGGCTCGTTCTCAATTTCCTGACTTTAAGAATGCTGAAGGTGAGGGCGCTCTAAAAGGAGAATCCTTTGACGGGAATTGGGAATTTTGTTGGAACCTTGGTGTCTTCTGGGGATATAATCCTACAAATTATACCAATCCGAATTTCATAAAGACACCTAAGCATTATCTGCGGACTCTGATCGAGGTTGCTTCAAGAGGTGGAAATTACCTGCTGAATGTTGGTCCAATGCCTACAGGACAACTACCACCTGTTGCAACAGCATATTTGGATAGTATCGGCAGATGGTTGAAAATAAATGGCGAGGCTATTTACGGTACCCAAGCCAGCCCATTTAAAAATAAGCTTGAATGGGGCTATGCAACTTCAGGGAAAAACAAAATTTACTTAATAATTGACTCTGATTCTCGAAATAACTCACAAATCTTAATTCCTGAAATGAAGGAAACCATCAAATCTGCTTGGTTGCTTTCTGATAAAAAAAGACAAAATTTGGGAATAAAGGATGAAAAAGGCTCAAAATCAATAATGCTATCAGATAATATATTAAAATCTCCATTCCCTGTAATCGTACTGGATATTTCGAGGTAAACATATTAATTCTTTCATCATTTATCATCTAAATGTGAAAATATGCAAACACAATTCTTATCGAAAATTTGGATAGTTTTTATAACAGTTTTCTTTTGTTTTTCAACCTATGCACAGGGCAGTTTGGTGACATATCCGGCTCCTGAAGGGGCTGAATTGAATGGCGATTTTACCGTTCGTGTACGACAAGCAGGGAAAGAATGGATAACGATTCCTTCGTATCTTGTAAATGTTATGGAATCTCGAGAAACAAAACGCAATGTACGAGATGCTTCCATGGCTTCTTTCGATTTTTCCGGTGAAGTGGAAGTCTCTGTAACATATAATCGCGGGGCAATTGAAACTGCCCGGATACGTCCGTTTTCCTATCAAACTGAGCATCGGTTAAATGGAAATGCAATTACATTCAAATTAAATCAGCCCCGAAATCTGTCAGTTGAAGTTAATGGCGATATTTTTCAAAATCTGCATTTATTTACCAATCCGATTGAGGAGTTCAAACCCGACCCCAATGATAAAAAGGTAATGTATTTTGGTCCGGGGATACATAAACCGGAAGATCGCAGATTCAAAATCCCTTCGGGAACAACAGTTTACGTGTCCGGTGGCGCCATATTGATGGGGCAGCTTCTGGTTAGCAATGTGCGTGATGTTAAAATTTGGGGGCGTGGTATGGTTGACCGATCTATTAAGGAAGGGATTAGGATAGAAAACTCCAAAAATGTATATGTGGAAGGATTATTATGTACCCAACTCCCAACCGGAAATTCTGACAGCATTACGATTCGAAATGTGAAAACCATCAGTTATTACGGCTGGGGCGATGGTTTGAATGTGTTTGCAAGCAATACTGTATTATTCGACGGCGTTTTTTGTCGCAATTCTGATGATTGCACCACCGTTTATGCCACAAGAGGCAACTTTACCGGGAGTTGTAAAAACATTACCATGCAAAACTCTACGCTTTGGGCTGATGTAGCACATCCAATCTTCATTGGGATTCATGGGAATACTGAAAAACCGGATGTAATAGAAGATGTGAAATATGTTAACATTGATATACTTGACCATAATGAAATGCAAGTTGATTACCAGGGGTGTTTAGCCATCAATGCCGGCGATAATAATCTTATACAAAACGTCCGATTTGAAAACATCCGCATTGAGAATTTCAGGCAGGGACAACTGGTAAACATCCGTATTTTTTTCAATGAAAAATATTGCAAAGCGCCAGGAAGAAGTATAGAAAATATTTTATTCAAGGATATTACATATACCGGCAGCAACG
>JAVBPN010000263.1:0-3778 GCA_031549585.1 Bacteroidales bacterium | reverse complement strand
TTTCATTCCGAGCCAAACCAATACAGCTGGTGGAGCTATCGTTCGCAAGCAAGAGCAAAAGATTTAGGATGGAGAATCGACTATCAAATGATTACTGAAGAATTAGCTCCTCGAGTAAAGGACGCGTCCATCCTGCAAGCGGTAAATCACTCTGACCATTGTCCGGTCACTACTATTGTTGATTTTTAGAACCAGCCAAAGCGTAACGACACCAACCCGCCTATTCCACGGAAATCATCATCATGCAGGTCGTTGTAATCAACACCAAAGACGAATTGGTAAGAAACCCCTGCACATAATTGGATAAATGAAGTAATGTTCAGTTTAGCCTGCAACATCGGTGTTAGTATATGAATACGATCTCTGGAAAGAATTTCTTTGGTATTGATATCTCGTAGTAATAATTGCCCCCATCCAAACTGGGTCGACGCACACCCCTGAATTAGCCCCTTTGATCCAAAAGAAATCCCTGTTGTAATCCCTCCCTGTGTTAGTTCAAGTTTTTTATTCAAATAATACGCATCTTCTAATGGCACGGTCTGTGATCCCAATGTCCGGCTTCCATAACCTCCTATATGGAAAGCATTCAGCACAATGGCTGCATCGCCACCAATTGTACTTGTATAAGTGTCGAGTGAAGGAATAAAACCCACACTAATGCTACCAAAGCCACTGATTCGGGTTTCTTCTTTCAGCAAAGTTTTCATTTCCGGGCGTTGCCCCATCAATATCAAGGGAAAAACCCACAACACTATGGTATGCAGGACCCGTTTCATCTTTTATTTTTTATTCTTGAGGATTCATATCGGATAATACATTCCCGATAGCCACAGAAACCAACATTTTGGATATTTTAAATTCGCTCTTTTGACGTTCGATGGGAGAATTAAAAAAACTATCATTCAATCTATTGGTCAATTCATTGCTCAACTCATAAATCGCATCTTCCTTGGAGGTTTCCAACATACTGTTTCGTTCTGCCGGGATTGTTCGCATGGTTTCTATAGCCTCCTCAATCAACGACATGTATTTACGAGCCACATTTTCATCGTATATGTAAAATTCATTAATTTCCTCCTGTATTTTTTTTAGTTTGTTTTCCATAAATGCTATATATAAAATTGTTCCATGTTTAAATCGTTAATTTTATCCAAAGATACAAAATATTTATTGTGTTCGACCGGGATATTTTTCCAAAGCTATCTTCAGGCAATCCAAAGCATGCTCAATATCTGTCTTATTAATCACATATGCCAAACGTACTTCATTTTTCCCCAAACCGGGGGTAGAATAAAAGCCTGATGCCGGAGCAACCATTACTGTTTGGTTATTGTATGCAAAATCACTGAGCAGCCATTGTGCAAATTTTTCTGCATCATCAACAGGCAAACGTGCGGTCGTATAAAAAGCACCTTTAGGCATGGGACTGTACACACCCGGAATCTTATTAAGCCCGTTAACTAGTGTATTTCGTCGTTCTTCGTATTCATCATGCACCTTTGTATAATAGTCAGGCGATGAATCCAAAGCGGCTTCGGCCAATATTTGTCCAAAAGTAGGCGGACTAAGCCGGGCTTGTGCAAATTTGAGCACCGTACTCATCAATTCTTGATTACGGGTTACCAAAGCACCAATACGTATTCCACATGCACTATATCTTTTAGACATGGAATCGATCAAAATGGCGTGTTGTTCCAGTCCTTTAAGCTCCATGATCGAGATATGCTTATTTCCCTCATAACAAAATTCCCTGTATACCTCGTCAGAGATCAGAAACATATCATATTTCTTAACCATTTCTGCTAATTTCTCCAATTCCTCCCGCGAATACAAGTATCCTGTAGGATTATTCGGATTACAAATCATGATTGCTTTTGTCTTTCCGGGTGTAATCATGCTTTCCAACGCTTCAATAGGCGGCAAAGCAAAATTAGTTTCAATGGTCGATTGCACCGGTTTCAAAGTGATACCTGCTACCGTAGAAAAGCCATAGTAATTGGCATAAAAAGGCTCAGGAACGAGAAGCTCTTCATCATGATTCAAGCAGGCCATCATAGTCATAGAAATGGCTTCCGACCCCCCGGTAGTAATCATAATTTGATTATAATCCACATCTATTCCTTTTCCTTGGTAATATTGAGCCAACCGTCTCCGTAAAGATTCAATACCCATAGAATGGCTGTATTCTACTACTTCCAAATGATTATTCCGTACCGCTTCCATACCAATCGCCGGTGTAGGAATATCGGGCTGACCGATATTCAAATGATACACTTTGACTCCTCTTTTCTTTGCCTGTTCGGCAAAAGGAACCAGCTTACGGATAGGCGAAGGGGGCATAACCCGCCCCTTTTCAGATATTTGCGGCATTTGAATTAATTTTATTCTTGATTGCGCTACAAAATAAATGCAAATCTTTGTAATTTACACTAAATGAATTTTATATTTTTTAAGATTAAGCAAATCAAAGGAATAAATGTATTGAAAAACAGAAAGTAAAGGATCAAAAACGAAGAATTGAGAAATCGCATACCTGTAAGTTTATATTTTTTTGCCTAAATTTGCCCTGTTTAAAATTATTCACACATATATATCAGTAAATGGCTTCTACATCAGATTTTAGAAATGGATTGTGTATCCTGTATAATGACAAACCATGTACCATCGTATGGTTTCAACATGTAAAGCCCGGAAAAGGCGGTGCATTCGTAAAAACAAAACTTCGTAACCTTGAAAACGGCCGCATATTGGAAAACACTTTCAATGCCGGCGAAAAAGTGACCGAAATACGGGTCGAACGCCGTCCGTATCAATTCTTGTATAAAGATGATCTGGGATATCACTTTATGCACAACGAAACATACGATCAAATTGACCTTCAATCAGATTTGGTAGACAATCCTGACTTAATGAAAGAAGGGCAATACGTTGAAATGATGTTTTTAGCTGAAGAGGAACGCGTGTTGTCATGCGAATTGCCTCCTTTTGTCGAGCTGGAAATAACCTATACCGAACCGGGTATGCGTGGTGATACTGCTTCCACCTCTTCTTTAAAGCAAGCAACACTTGAAACCGGCGCCGTAATTGGCGTTCCATTATTTATCGAACAAGGCGAAAAAATTAAGGTCGACACCCGGACCCGGGAATATTCCGAAAGGGTGAAATCATAAGTTTTAAGTTCAATTTTAATTCTATGTTTAATTTTAATTTTTAAAAGTATGTTTGAATATTATCTAAAAGTGTTGAAAAACTATGCTACCTTCACAGGACGAGCTAGACGGAAAGAGTATTGGATGTTCGTATTATGCAATATGCTCATCGTGTTTGGATGGATGATTTTAGGCGGTATCCTTTCCGTTGTAACATCTTCAACTGGTATCATGATGTTCTTTACTGTATTAATGTACATATATGCCTTAGCAATCCTAATCCCTTCGATTGCTGTGGTTGTACGGAGATTACATGACACAAACAGAAGCGGATGGTTTTATTTTATCGCATTCATACCATTAATTGGAGGTATTTGGTTACTCGTATTAATGTGTACCGACGGTGATTACAAAGAAAATCAATACGGCCCAGACCCTAAAGCAGTAAAATAAAAACAAAAGCACGTCGGTTGTTAATGATAACCGATGCGCTTCTCGATCAAAATAAGAAATGGCAAAAAGCGATCGCTTCGGTGATGGCTTTTTGCTTTTCAAACTATATAAAAATGAATTTCGTAGAAGAATTAAAATGGCGCGGCATGATACATGACGTGATGCCGGGCACCGAA
>JAVBPN010000324.1:0-14050 GCA_031549585.1 Bacteroidales bacterium | reverse complement strand
ATTCATTCGTTGTGTTTGATCAAATAGACATATTTACTTGCAATAATAGTTCTTTTACTTCTCTTTTACTATACTTTTTATCAAAAAGTGATCATTATTATTTATGAAAGATCGGTTGTGAATAATCAATTTTCAATTTTTATAGATATTTGACATGGCTATAATTCGGTAACTGACAAAGAATATACTTGATCAAAATCAACTGTATATTGGTATAGCTTTATATGGTAAGCTACTTGACGAATGGCTATATTAAAATCAAATTCATTTACTTCATAAGAATTTTCTGCTTTGCCATACTTTTTAGCAAAATAATTTTCTGCTTCTTTTATATTTTCAACCAATGCATATCCTCTCTCCTTGAGTATCTTTTTTGTTTTGTGGGCAATGATGTGTGCGTCGATACTGGACAGATCACTGAAAGTTCCTACATGATTTTCAATAATTTTAATTATTTGCTGCATGATGAAAAATTTAGGTTGCTGAAAAAGTGCATTCAATTTTATATTGATGTGCATTCTGAACCTATAACAGATATATTTTTGGATTGTTCGAGATACGACAGTCTTCTCTGGTATTTTGATACAGATCAATTCATTGAAAATAAAGAATATATATAAATGGTATACATATTGTTGATATGGCATTTAAAATTTGGTAGAAAGGTCAAATATCAGTTGGATCATACCTAATGGTTTGAAATAAAAGTGTTTTGGGCAAGTCATAGATAAAACTGACAAAAAAAATCTACCTTTGCACATAAAAATGGGACGGATAATAGGCATAGATTACGGGAGAAAGCGCACAGGAATCGCAGTTTCCGATCCGTTGCAAATAATTGCTTCTGGTGTAGACACCATTGCAACCGCACAGATTTTTACTTGGTTGGAGCAATACATTTCTCGCGAAGCAGTGGACCGGATTATTGTGGGAAATCCGTTAATGTTGGATGGGAGCGATTCGGAAACCACAACTGTTTATGTGATGCCTTTTGTCAATCGGTTAAAAAAAACTTTTCCGAACATCCCAGTGTTTTTATTAGATGAACGGTTTACGTCTAAAATAGCTGTTCAATCGATGGTTGCCGGAGGGATGAAAAAAAAGGACCGCCGGGATAAAGCCAATATTGATAAAATAAGTGCAACAATATTGTTGCAGGATTATCTGGAAAGTAAGGATAATCAAATTTGTATTAAATGATTTTTTATGATATTACCTATCTATGTATACGGATGGCCGTTGTTGCGGAAAAAAAGCGAGGAAATCGGCCCTGATTATCCCGGATTAAGCCAACTAATTGAGGACATGTTTGAAACCATGTATCAGGCAGATGGATGTGGTTTGGCTGCGCCCCAAATAGGGAAAAACATTCGCTTGATTGTGATTGACGGGATGCCAATGGCCGATCCTGATAATCCGGATGACGAACTGAAGAATTTCAAAAAAGTATTGATTAATCCCCTCATAAAAGAACGTGGTGGAGAAGAATGGGTAGATTCGGAGGGTTGTTTGAGCCTTCCCACGATACGGGAATCGGTAAAACGGCCAGAATGGGTTCAATTGGAGTATTTAGACGAAAATTTCCAACCGCATAACGAACGTTACAAAGGTATGCCGGCACGTATTATCCAGCATGAATACGACCACGTTGAAGGATCGTTATTTATTGACCGGATATCACCCTTACGCCGTAAATTGATCACAGCAAAACTTAATGCCATTTCGCGGGGCAAGGTAGAATGTTCTTATAAACTGAAATTACCCAAATAATAATATAGTTCATTTGGTTTAACTAATTGAAATGGGGCTGAATTGCAAATTCAGCCGAGCGCTATCTTCTGTATACCATGTAGATAAAGTTAAGCGGAATTTGCAATTCCGCTTAAAAATTGATTTTGAACATTTCGTTTTACACTTTTCAAATTACATAAGTTTCAGCAATTCATCGACCAGATGGTCTGCTCCTTCAGATATCTGTGCAATATCTGCATCGAGCATATAGCAAGGCGTGGTGGCTAACTTGTTTTGCTGATCAACCACTACTTCTTCAAGTGTGGCAACTTGATGCTTTGCTCCGTGTTTTTCAGCAGCTCGGGAAGAATCACAGGGATCACCCAAAGTAATTTTCACACCATCCAAAACGCCGGCCAACAATATGGGCGATACACACATAGCGCCTATAGGTTTTCCGGCAGCATACATATCTTTAATTACTTTGGCAACGGAGTCTGATACCTGATAATTTTCTCCTTTTACAGCAAAATCGCATAAATTTTTGGCGACGCCAAACCCGCCGGCAAAAATCAATGCGTCGAATTGTGCAGCATCAAAATCTTTCAAATCTTTGATATTACCGCGTGCTATACGGGCAGATTCGACCAATACATTCCGTTTTTCCGGCATTTCTTCACCCGTCAAATGATTTACCACATGATATTGCCACATATTGGGCGCAAATATTTGGTATTGGTGTCCTTTCTTGCGTACGGCCAACATAGCCATTGTTGCTTCGTGAATTTCAGCTCCGTCATACACGCCGCAACCTGATAATACAATTGCAAAAGTCTTCATTTGTTTATATTTTATTTTAAAGTTCATTTTGCCTCTGTCAGGGTCTGCGACCGCTGACAGGGCACACATTCCCTGACAGAGGTCGATAGACCCTGTCAGCGGAGGATTTTACCATAATTATTTCGGTTGGTGTACTTTTTTGTACATGAACATTTCATGGTATGTATTTTTTATGTTGGAAACAATTTTTGTGATAAAGATACAAAAATCAATTGAAGAAGCATGGATAAAGCTCTTGAAATCTTCACAAAGTCATTACCTTTGTAAGTGACTTCTTCAAAATACATAATGAGCCTAAAAAACTTTATCAACTTGCTTGAACAGCAGGGCGAATTAATCCGGATCAAAAAATTTGTTGATCCGGTATTGGAAATCGCTGAAATTACCGACCGTTTTTCCAAACAACCGGGCGGTGGTAAGGCATTATTATTTGAAAACACAGGAACGGATTTTCCGGTGTTGACCAATGCAATGGGTTCGGAACGCCGCATTTGTGCAGCATTGGGTTTATCCAGCTTGGATGAGGCAGCTACAATGATGGATCAATTTTTCAAGGGGTTGACTGCGCCCAAAAAAGGATTGTGGGATAAGGTCAAATTCTTGTCAGAATTAAAACAGGTTGCTTCGTGGATGCCCAAACAGAAGGGTGGGAGAGGTGCATGTCAGGAAGTGATACATACTCACCCTGATTTAAGTACATTGCCGATACTTAAATGTTGGCCTGCCGATGGTGGGCGGTTCGTAACATTACCTATGGTACACACCAAAGATCCGCATACCGGAATCCGTAACGTGGGAATGTATCGCATGCAAGTGTTTGACGGACAAAATACAGGTATGCATTGGCATCGTCATAAAACAGGGGCACGACATTACCAGGAATACAAACAACTGGGCAAAATAATGCCTATTGCCGTTTGTTTGGGTGGCGATCCTGCTTATACTTATTCTGCCACTGCTCCGCTTCCCGACAATATTGACGAATATATCCTTGCCGGATTTTTGCGACGCAAAAAAGTACAGTTAGTCCGTTGCATCACACAAGATATAGAAGTTCCCTCAGATATCGATATCGTTATTGAAGGATATGTTGATCCGGCCGAAGATTTAATTTGGGAAGGTCCTTTTGGCGATCATACCGGGTTTTATTCATTGGCCGATTGGTATCCGCGTTTTCATGTCACTTGCATCACACACCGGAAAGATGCTATATATCCGGCAACAATCGTTGGGATTCCTCCTCAGGAAGATGTATACTTTTCCAGGGCAACGGAAAAGATTTTTCTTGCTCCAATCAAAATGGCCATGTTGCCTGAAATTGAAGATATGAATTTACCCGAACCGGGCACATCTCATAATCTTGCATTGATACAGATTAAGAAAAATTATCCGGGGCAGGGGCATCGCACCATTCATTCGTTATGGGGCGCAGGGCAAATGATGTTCAATAAAATCATGGTTGTTACCGATATGCCAATTAATGATTATTGGGAATTAGCCAGAAAAACATTGCAACGGATAGACTTGCATACTGATGTTATTTTGGGCAAAGGCCCATTAGATGTGTTGGATCATGCTTCTTCACATTTTTCATTCGGCAGCAAGATCGGTATTGATGCAACGGAGAAATTTTCAGAAGAACTACAATCAAAGTCAGAAGTAGTTCCAAATATTATGAATTTTCCAGCCATAGAAGAATTAGCAAAGGATTATCCGGCCATTACAAGATGGAATATAAACCTAATGGGAAAAGAAATACCCGTTGTCTTATTATCTGTAGTCGATCCGGGTATTGAGTTATCCGGCAAACTCAAACAACAGTTATTAACAGACAACCGGTTGGTTGCTGCGAAAATATTTGTGCTTTTGGACCAAATGATTGATACAAGCGATTTATACAAAACGGTTTGGTGGATTTGTTCCAATATAGATCCTGAGCGTGACATTGCTTTTGCTGCAAAAGGCCGGCAACAAATGGTCATAGATGCTTGCATGAAATTGCCAAATACATACGGGTTCAGCCGTGATTGGCCTAATGTGGTGGCATCGTCTAAAGATACGATTATTGCTATAGATCAGAAATGGAATCAATTGGGAATCGGCGATTTCATTCAGTCTCCGTCACTGCCTTTTGTAGAAATGCCTCACGACGCGGTATATAAATAATAAGAATAACTGGTCATTAGATAAAAAAATATTTATCGATCACCGTATATTATTCTCCTAACTTTTTTGCACTATATTTGTACTCTAAGCGTAATCATTAAAAAAGGTCAAAAGATATGAGGATCGCTTTTTTATCGACTTTTTATCCGTTTCGCGGTGGCATTGCCCAGTTTAATGCTTCATTATATAAGGCATTGGAAGCAAAGGGCAATGAGGTAAAGGCTTATACGTTTACCTGCCAATATCCTGATTTCTTATTTCCTGGAAAAACACAGTTTGTCACTCCTTCTGACCAAGCAACCCCTATTGATAGCACAAGGGTATTGGATTCTGTCAATCCGCTTTCATATGGAAAAACGGCCAAAGAAATCATTCAATGGAAACCTGATGTGTTGATTGTGAGGCATTGGATGTCATTCTTAAGCCCTTCGTTGGGATATGTGGCAAAAAAAGTGAGAAAAAATGGGATAAAAATTATCTGTATCATTGACAATGCGTTTCCGCATGAACCCAGATTCTTTGACCGGTCATTTACCAAATTCCTTTTCAAACAATGCGATGGCTTCATAGTGATGAGTGAACCGGTAAAACAAGATTTGTTGCGAATTAAACCCAATGCGAAATATGCATTCAAACCCCATCCGTTTTATAATCACTTTGGGGAGAAGATGGATCAAAAACAAGCGCTTTGTAAATTGCATCTTGATCCCGACAAAAAGACGTTATTGTTTTTTGGATTAATTCGGGAATATAAAGGATTGGATTTGTTGATTGACGCGATGTCATATTTGGATGATTCCTACCAATTGCTGATTGCCGGAGAATGTTATGGTAATTTTGATATATATGAAGAGCAAATAGGTGCTTCTCCCGCTAAAGAACGAATCAAAGCAATCAACCATTACATACCCGATACCAAGGTGCCACTTTTATTTTCTGCTGCCGATCTGTTGGTTTTGCCTTACAAATCGGCTACGCAAAGCGGTGTGATTCCTGTTGCGTATCATTTCGATACTCCGGTAGTGGCCACAGATGTGGGCGGATTGCGGGAAACATTAGAACCTCCCCATACAGGGCTTATCTGCGAGCCCAATGCCGAAAGCATTGCCCAAAGTGTTGAAACTGCTTTTAAAACCGGGATAAAAGCCTTTGCGGACAATATAGAAAAAGAAAAAAAGAATCTTTCTTGGGATCTTTTTGCTGATGAAGTAATTAAGTTGGCTGCTGAAATTTAAAATTATAGATTTATATACACGTTCATCGGCATTTATAATGCCGATGTTTGACACAGGTGAATTTTAAATGTGCCAACGATGTTGAGTGTCAAAATATCCTGCTGCTCAGCCTATGAAGCGATCAAATACAACCGAATATCACAACACAATGAGGGTCATGAGGAGAATGTATCGAAGTATATCATCTCGTTATGTCTTGATCGGAGGCAGAACGAGTTGAGGTCGATACCCACAACTCGTCCTGCTCAAAAGTTCAACTCGTCGAGGTTTGTTTCTGGTTATTTTTTGATATCTTCAGGTAAAGTGCAAATCCTTCAATTGAATGGTATGCCCATCTTTAAGTAAGCATTTGAATAATTTGACTAATTGCGCAATAGCTATTTCCGTCTCTTTGGGATTATACGTTGTTTTATTTGCCATTTGCTTCGTTACTTCCTTGATTCACATAAAAAATGTACCTTTGTTTCGGAAAAAATTAAACCCTTTTCCAAATATCATCGATCAATTTTATTTCCAATGAATAAGTTACATTTTGACACATTGCAAATTCATGCAGGCCAGGTGCCTGACCCGGTAACAGGTAGCCGTACGGTTCCCTTGTACCAAACGACAGCTTATCAGTTTAAAGATGCCAACCACGCGGCCAGATTATTTGCGTTGGAGGAGTTTGGAAACATCTATACCCGGATGAACAACCCTACTACCGATGTTTTTGAACAACGGATGGCAGCGCTTGAGGGCGGGACTGCTGCGTTAGCGGCAGCATCGGGGCAATCGGCACAATTGCTAACCATGCATAATATTTTGCAGGCAGGAGATAATTTTGTTACCTCGTCATACCTTTACGGAGGCACGTATAACCAATTCAAAGTGGCGTTCAAACGTTTGGGTATGGAGGCCCGTTTTGCCGAGGGCGATAACGTAGAAAGCATGGCTAAGTTGATCGATAAGAAAACCAAAGCCCTGTATACGGAAAATATAGGCAATCCCGAATTCAATATTCCCGATTTTGAAGCATTGGCTGCATTGGCGAAAAAGCATGATATTCCCCTGATTGTTGATAATACATTCGGCATCGGCGGGTATTTGTGCAAACCATTGGAATGGGGCGCAAATATCGTAGTGCATTCGGCAACCAAATGGATTGGCGGACATGCCAACAGTATGGGTGGTGTGATCATCGATGGCGGAAATTACAATTGGGGCAATGGAAAATATCCTCAATTCAGTGAACCTTCCGAAGGCTATCACGGATTGAATTTTTGGAATACATTCGGTAGCAATAGTCCTTTCGGGAACATTGCATTTGCGGTGCGCGCCCGTGTTGAAGGGTTGCGTGATCTGGGGCCGGCTATTAGCCCTTTCAACTCATTCCTGATTTTGATCGGATTGGAAACTTTATCGCTTCGCGCTCAACGTACTGTTGACAATACGCTCGAAATAGCCCAATGGCTGAAACGCCATCCTAAGGTAGAAAGTGTCAATTATCCCGGATTGCCTGATAACAAATACCATCAATTGGCAAAAAAATATCTTCGTCATGGATTTGGCGGTGTGCTTTCTTTCCGTGTAAAAGGAAATAAAAAAGAAACGGGAGAAGTTCTGAACCGGCTTCAATTGATCAGCCATGTGACCAATGTCGGCGATGTGCGTACCATTATTACGTTTCCTGCTACCACAACCCATCAACAGTTAAGCGATGCCGAACAACTTTCGGTTGGGGTTTATCCGAACTTATTGCGGATGTCGTTAGGGTTGGAACACATTGACGATATCAAATACGATTTGGATCAAGCTCTGAAAGGATAATCTAACTTTTATGTCCCGACGGTATACCCATACGGTAAAAATTGGCGATTTGCCTTTGGGAAGCGAATACCCTATACGCTTGCAATCGATGACCAATACCGATACGAGGGATATTGGCGCTACGGTTGCTCAATCCATACGGATTATTGAGGCAGGTGGTGAATATGTTCGCATCACCGTTCCCGGCATACGGGAGGTAGAAGCTCTTGCTGACATCAAAAAAGAATTGCACAAAAAGGGTTTTCACAATCCGTTGATTGCCGATGTCCATTTCAATCCCCAAGTTGCAGAAATGGCAGCCCGTGTTGTCGAAAAAGTACGGATCAATCCGGGCAACTACGTCGATAAAAAATCGCACCAGAAAGAATATAGCGATCAAGAATATTCCCTCGAACTAGAGCGCATTCATCAACGATTACTACCGCTCATCCAAATATGCAAACAATATGGGACAGCTATCCGCATCGGTAGCAATCATGGATCGTTGAGCGATCGCATCATTCATAGGTACGGTGATTCTGCATTGGGAATGGTTGAATCGGCTATGGAATTTTTACGGATTTTTGAAGCAGAACAATTCGATCAAGTCATTCTATCCATGAAAGCGAGCAATGTACGCGTTGTTGTAGATTCAACTCGTCTATTGGTCAAGCGCATGCTGGAGGAAAATATGCATTATCCATTACATCTTGGCGTGACCGAGGCAGGAGAGGGGGAAGACGGAAGAATTAAATCGGCAGTGGGAATCGGAACGTTGCTTCGCGAAGGAATTGGTGATACAGTGCGTGTATCGCTTACCGAGGATCCGGAATTGGAAATTCCTGTTGCCAACAATATTGTACATTATTGTACCCAGAGTTCAACCGAACAGAATGATAATACATCCATTCCAACTGTCGATGAGAAACAAATTGTTTGGATCAAGGAAGATTTTAAGCAACCCGAAACAATTGATTGGGTCGATCTGAATAAAACGGAAATTTCTTATTTGCCGGAAGACCTTAGATCAAGATTCCTTTCTCATAAGGAAACACAAGTTTTCAAAAAAACATATTACGATACGTCGATCGATTCAATTTATGTTCAGGCTGCTTGTGACTTTGGCCCATTATTTTTGGAAGAATTAGGCGTTGGACTGCAAATAGACGCACCACATTTGCCCGATGGGACAGAAACCTCAAAAAGTATAGCTTTGTCTATTCTGCAAGCATGTCGAATTAGAATGAGCAAGACGGAATATATTTCATGTCCATCTTGCGGGCGAACATTATTTGACTTGCAATCGACGGCTGCCCGGATACGGGAACGAACATCACACTTGAAAGGTTTGAAGATTGGTATTATGGGGTGTATTGTGAATGGCCCTGGGGAAATGGCTGATGCTGATTACGGCTATGTTGGTACCGGACATAAAAAAATTACTTTGTACAAACGTCATGAAGTGGTAAAACGCAATATCCCGGAGGAGCAGGCCGTGGATGAACTCATACAACTGATTAAGGAAAACGGCGATTGGAAAGAGCCCTGCTGATTCCCTTTTTTATATAACTAAGTACTCAGCAGAAATTAGTTTATGTTATTTTAAATATTGGGATGTCTCGACTACGCTACGCTTTGCTCGACATGACGAGCATACACGCTCCTTACCCCTTTATTACTTCTTTCTTTTCGTCATTCCAAGTGACCCCGAGTGTAGTCGAGGGAAATCGAGGAATTCTGAAGGGCTCAACGAAGTTAATCTCATAATAATACAAACTATTTTTCGACATATATTTCCATGAAAAGCGACAATTTTATTTGCCACATATGTTTGTTTTTAAAAAGGTACTATGCTATACATAGAATTATGTTTTTATTTATATATTTGCAACAAATATTTTAACTGTCATGCTTTTCATGTAACCCAAAGTATGACCAGACGTCAAATCGTTAAATAATGAGCATATGAAATACATAAAAACTTTTTTTTGGTTTTGCTCTGGATCCAGTCACTTATTGTTAAAACGGTGTCCGACAGAATCCAGCAAGTATAGCGGTGTTGGCGCCACTGTATTTTTTACGGGTTTATTGGCTGCCATTGCAGCCGGTTATGCACTTTATACTATTTTTGATGCGATCTGGGCAGCCATGCTTTTTGGCTTGGTCTGGGGATGCATGATTTTTAACCTCGATCGTTTCATCGTATCCAGTATGAAAAAGCGGAACCATCGCTGGCAGGAATTTAAAATTGCCATTCCACGGCTAATTTTGGCCATTCTTTTGGCTCTTGTGATATCCAAACCACTCGAATTGAAAATATTCGAAAAAGAAATCAACCGGAAAGTAGATGTCAAAAAGAGCGAAGAATCCATTCAAACCAAATCGACAATTGCACAAGCATTTCCTGAAATAGATGAGTTGGAAAAGAAAATACTGGTGCTGAAAGAAGAAACAGCCCAGAAAGAAGCATTCCGCAACCAAAGGCAACGAGAATATGACGATGAGCGTTTCGGCAACAAGACATCCGGAACAACAGGTATTCCGGGAATAGGGACTAATGCGAAAAAACGGGAAATCCAATTGGATGAAGCAGAAAGAGACCTGAAAGAAATAGTCCAGCGCAATCAATCCAAAATAGACCAGTACGAAAGCGACATCGCACAGTTGTATGCTTCACGGGAAAAGGAATTCAGTGCCCAAAAACAAAATATTGACAAATATGATGGGTTAGCTGCCCGACTTGAAGCGCTCTCCGTTTTGACAAAAGAGAGCAAAGCGATGAAATGCGCCAACATTTTTATTATTTTACTATTCATCGCCATCGAAACGGCACCGATTTTTGTAAAACTCATTTCGGAAAGGGGGCCTTATGACCTTCTGTTGAAAACGCATGAACATGAATTTGAAAATTATAGCATCGAACAGATTTCCAAATCCAATTATCAAACCAACGAAAGGCTCAGAAAATTGACGGAATCAGGCAATATAAATGATGTACAAGAAATTAGTAGGCGATTTGTATCTTGAGTTCACTTATAAGAAAGAAGACATTTTCTGATTTCTGAAAATAATCCAAACAATTACCGGAATGCCAATAAACGCAGTTACGGTATTGATGGGCAATATCACTCCATTTCCAGGTAGCTGAGAGATCAAATCGCTGGCCAACATAACAATTGGGCCTATCAATAGGCAAGATGCCAATAGAGTACGTTGATCGGCTGTGTTGAATAACATACGGCCAATATGAGGGACAATAATTCCAATAAACCCGATTGGCCCGCAAAAAGCTGTAATACTCCCAGCCAATATTCCTGTACTGAGAAAAACCAATAACTGGAAAGCCATGATGTTGATTCCAAGGCTACGGGCATAATTTTCTCCAAGCAACATTGCATTGAGTGATTTTATGCAACATATTGATAGCAATATTCCGATCAAAATACACGGAATCAATACTTTTAATTGCATGACCGTAACGCCGTTCAGGCTTCCCATCATCCATATAGTAAATGATTTCAGTTGAACAGCATTGCTGAAATACTGCAAAGCATTGATCAAAGAAGATGTGATGCTGCCGAATAAAATGCCAAGAATCAGTATGGTCATAATATCTTTGATGCGTATGGATACCGAAAAAATCAGGAATAATACGGCAGCAGCACCTAATATAGCTGCTGATACGATCATCCAATTTCCGGCGATACCATTTTTCCATGCGACGCTTGATAATCCCATCATCATGATGGCCACACCCAAACTTGCTCCCGAGCTGATTCCCAGAACATAAGGCCCTGCCAATGGGTTGCGAAAAATGGTTTGCATTTGTAATCCGCTTACACTCAGTGCTACACCAGCCATTACTGCTGTGATGGCTTTAGGCATACGAAATTCCCGGACAATCGTTATCCACTCTGGTGTGGTGTGGTTGCCTGTAAATAAGATTTTTACAATGTCCTTTAAAGGTATATGAATATTGCCCACGAAAAGCACAGCTACAAAACCGATGATCAATAAAAAGATCAGAATAGCATAAATAACAGTGCTTTTCATTATTGGATGGTTAGGCTAAGTGATCCAACAAAGCAGGCATTTTGCATAGGTCTTTGTTCAGTGTTTTATAAAACAAACGATTTTTACTTTTTTCTTCTTCAATTGGAGAATCTTGTCGATTGATTCTGGAAATCATTTCATTACGCGTGTGAACCACCGCCCACATCGTTTCGCGTATCTTTTTGGGATCGGAATCGGGATGGAAGTAATTAAACGCAAAGCACTCCGTCAATAATTGATCTGCAAGCGTGTTGATCGATTTCTTTAAATTCCTTTTACTTGCCATTGCTGTAAAATTTAATGTTATACACCTAAGGTATTGCACACGAAACGGTTTCGTGTCGTGCAAAAGAAATAAACTGTAGGGTAAATATAGGTCATTTTTCCCCTGAAACCAAATTTTATGACGAGTTTTTTTGATGATTTTTCATATCTTAAATTTGAGTTAAATAATTGACAATTAACTATTTGAAATTTAATATAAAAAGAGATACATATATAATAAAGATTAATTTTTTACCATGAAGTGTAAATCTAGCTGTCAAATGATAACATCACTTCAACTTTTCCGAACATCGATTGTTTGTAGTAGGTAAGTGATTTATTATCAATTAAGATTGGTTCTTAAAAGGGAAATATGCATAAGATTTACCATTCATTGTCCAAAGTTTTGATAGCTAATTTGCCTGCAACAGGAAATTCTTTCAGTTCGGGTAATCTGATTGAATCAAGTTCGTTGTTGTTCATCATGTAAAAACAAATATAATGCGGTTACATTGGATTTTGACCTTTTTTGTTTTATCGCTTATACCTTTACAGACATGGGCTGATGATGCGCCGAGCGATAGTATTCCTCAAGTTCATCAAATGGAATTAGGACAATGGCGGTTGGGTTTTCACAGTGGTTTTGCTTATTTATGGGCAAGTACAAGCAATGATGAAAATCAACTCATATCTGATGGCGCCGATGAACCAACAGTGGATAAGTTTTATAAACAACTACATAAAGGATATTACTTTTCGTTTGATGTATACAGGATGTTTGCCCATAAATGGGGTATCGGTATAAAATATTCTTTAATGGTAAGCTATGCAAGAGAATATATTCGACTTGGATCTGATGCTAATATGAACGTGCTCAATGTTAACATATTCAATAGAGAATATGTCAATTATGTCGGGCCATCGTTTTATATGCAACAATGGTTCAAAAATGCGCGTGCTTGGTGTCTTTATTCATCTGTTTCTGTGGGTTATGCTCGTTATCGGGATGAGTTTGAAACAGATTTTGTGAGTCCTTACTTTGGAGAAAATACATTGGCCACAGGGAATGCATTTGGCGGCAGTTTGGAAGTAGGATTTGAGTATTTTCCAACAAAATTGCTTTCAGTAATTGGTGGAGTTGGATGTTTTTTGGCAAAATTTGATAATTTGGATGTGACTACAGCAGATGGTAATAATCCAGGGTATTATTTAGGTGGGGGCAAACCAAGAAATGTTTCCCAGTTGGATGTTTTTCTCGGTATTAAATTCTATTTGAAATGATACAGTTGATACAAATAATCAGTAAGGGGGTCATATACAGCATTGTTTTCATTTGTATGATGAGTTGTAGTGATGATTTTTTGAATTCCCATGAAAACCAAACGATTGTTACAGTTGATACTACCATATCCCTTTTAACAAGGAGTTCACAATACCAGTATACAGTCAATATCCCTGGTTTGTCAGATTCTTTTTACTCAATCGGAAATTATCCTAAATGGATGTATTTTGATTATTTGGTGGGAGGGTTTATAAATGGGAGTACTGTTTTGACTTTTACGATTGGTGATATCCCTGAAACATTTGCTTTAGTCACAGAAAAAAGCGAAATAACTCTGGTTATCGACAATTATGGTATTTATGTAATAGAAATTTATTTTACTGGGAGTCGAGGGGGATAAAAAACAGTATGCTTATTAAAGAATACCGAGTTTTTTCATTTCCCAAAAACATTTTGCTGTAACATTGATATCTACAGCGGCATTATGCGCTTCTTCAAACCCAACGCCAAACAGTTTATGATGCAATTCCGATAATTTAGGCCATTTATATCCATAAGGCCCAGGAAGTGCACAATATTGGGTAGACTTGTCCATTGTACATATTTTCTTTTTGGAAGGAATTCCGTCGGTTAATCCTGCACGTATAAATTCTGCACCGATTATCTTTTCGTCAAAACTGATGTTGTGGGC
>JAVBPN010000288.1:0-4048 GCA_031549585.1 Bacteroidales bacterium | reverse complement strand
CTTTTCTGTTTGTACTAACAACGATTTGATGATTATTGAAGATTTGATAGCCACACTGGAAAAGGATTATGACGTGCGCTACAACGAAAACCTTGAATTGATAACAATTCGTCATTACAATGACAAAGTCTTATCTGAAATAACAGACGAAAGAGAAATTCTGCTGGAGCAAAAAAACAGGACCACCGCACAGTTTGTACTTCGCGGACATCAGGATTTGATAAAATAATTGAATAACGGAATAACAGAGAAGGTATTTTCAATTCAATTATTTTAAATTAGGAAATTTCACATTTTTTTCGTACTTTTGAAGATTATTTTGTAAGAGAAAACTCATGACAAAAATTTTTGAAGATAAAATAATTTGGATAACAGGCGCTTCCTCCGGAATAGGTGAAGCATTGGTGTATGCGCTTGTTCAGGAAGGCGCTATTGTAATTGCATCTTCCAGAAATGTTGCAGAATTGGAAAGAGTGAAATCCAACTGCACGACTCCCGATCATTGTCATGTAGTGCCATTGGATCTGGAAAAAATCGACACTTTTGCAACTATTACCACTGCTATTATTGAAAAACACAAACGTATCGACTATCTGATTAACAACGGAGGTATCAGTCAACGTTCGAAAGTAGCCGAAACCCCCTTGGATATTGATAGAAAAGTGATGGAAGTAAATTTTTTCGGAACCATTGCTTTAACAAAAACTGTTTTGCCTTGTATGCTTGAACAAGGTGGCGGCTATATTGCCGCAACGACAAGCATTGCGGGAAAATTTGGATTTCCTTTGCGATCGGCATACGCTGCTTCAAAACATGCATTATGTGGGTTTTTTGAAGTATTGCGATTGGAATATTATCAACAAAATATTAACGTAAGCCTTATTATTCCGGGACGTGTGCGCACAAACATTTCGTTTAATGCGATTGACAAAAATGGAAAAGCGCATGGACAAATGGATCAAGGACAAGAAAACGGTATCTCTCCGCAAAAAGCAGCACGCCAAATCATCAAAGGATTAGCCCGAAAAAAAAGAGAAATAAATGTGGGGGGAATAGAACTTTTAATGTTGTATTTTAAAAGATTTGTGCCGGCATTGCATTATAAAATAGCGAAAAATATAAAAGATAAATAGTAAGGGTAACTCTTGCGGCTATCCATCATCAGGATACCCGCAAAGGATGTCCCACCAAATGAAGGGTAGGTCTTGCACCTGTCACAATCAAAAAATAAACCTATGAAACAAACAATTATTTCCGGAATTCAACAAGTGGGCGTGGGTATTCCCAACTTGCAAGAAGCTTTTAAATGGTATAGAAAAACATTCGGCGTAGATATTCCTATTCTTGACGATGAAGGAACTGCCGAACTAATGCTGCCGTATACAGGCGGAAAACCACAGAAACGCCACGCAATTTTAGCCATAAATATTAAAGGTGGTGGAGGTATGGAAATATGGAATTACACAGAACGTATTCCGCAAGCTCCTAATTTTACTATACAATTGGGAGATCTGGGGATTTTTGCCGCTAAAATAAAAACAGAAAATGCGCAAAAATCATTAGAAGAATTGAAACAAAAAAATGTTGAAATACTTTCCGAAATCTCCAATACTTTTGCCGGAAGGCCTCATTTTTTTATTAAAGATCCTTACGGCAATGTATTCGAAATTATTGAAGACGATGTCTGGTTCAGCCATTCGAAATGCCTGACCGGCGGACCAATGGGTGCATTGATTGGTGTAAAAGACATGGATAAATCCATTAATTTTTACAAAACTATTCTGGGCTTTGATGAAATTGTTTATGATGAAACAGCTGTGTTTCCTGATTTAACAGTATTGCAAGGTGGATCTAAAAAATTCAGAAGGGTGCTACTCACACACAGCGACCCTCGCAAAGGACCGTTTGCCGAGCTATTGGGACAAGGGTATATTGAATTGTTTCAAGCATTTGATTATACTCCAATAAAAATGTTCGACGGCAGACAATGGGGTGATTTAGGTTTTATTCATTTGTGTTTTGATGTTAAGAACACAGACGGATTAAAAGAAATGTGCGAAAAGAACGGACATCCGTTTACAGTCGACACGGGAAACAGTTTCGACATGGGAAAAGCTGCCGGACGCTTTGCTTATATTGAAGATCCTGACGGAACGTTGATAGAATTTGTAGAAACATTCAAAATACCGGTGATGCAGAAATTCGGAATTTATTTGAATTTGTCAAAAAGAAATCCTGAAAAACCATTACCAAGATATATTTTAAAAGCATTGAAATTGATGCGTGTAAAAGATTAATCTTACAATTGTAACATTTGTTACATTTATATTTGGTGCAATTAATTATATTTGCGCTGTAAAAATTTTGAAAAGTGGGAAGAATAATAGAATTATTAGAAAATGATGTTCGTTTCAAGGAAGGCTTAAATGCATGTATCAACTGCGGCACATGTACTGCCATTTGTCCTGCCGCCGAATTTTACGATTATGATCCACGGAAAATCGTGATATTGGTGCAAACAAAAAACGAAGAAGAAATAGAAAAGTTGCTCAAAAGTGAACAGATCTGGTATTGCGGAGAGTGTATGTCGTGTGTTACCCGTTGTCCGCGCAACAATGCACCTGGACTAATACTCATGGCATTGCGCACTATAGCACAAGATTTGGGTTATTTTGTCGAATCTGAAAAAGGGCGTCAGCAAATAGCATTGAAAAGAGCAATTGGCGAAAACATCCTGAAATACGGCTACTGCATATATGCCCGCGATTTAATGCCCGAAGATCACCCTGAAGCAGGAACCGTTTGGGAGTGGGAACACGAGCATCTTGATGATGTCTTTGCCCGATTGGGCGGCAATCTCGATGGCAGAGGACCGGGAATATTAAGAAAAATTCCACAAGAATCATTAGACGAATTGTCTAAAATATTTGAAGTAAGCGGTGGCTTCGACAGGTTCAACAATATTGAAAAATATTCGGAACAGAAAGCCAAAGAAATGGGATTAACCATGGATGAATACATTAAAAAATCATTCAAAGGTGAATAAATCGCAGTGGCGTATTGCATACGCCTCAACAAACAAAATATTATGAAAAAAGAAGGTAAAGAACAAATATGGAGCGATTATCAAAAGGAAATTCCCGATGATAATTATTTTTATGTAAGAAGCTGTATCCGGCAGAATTTGTTTCCTGCATCGGAAAAAATGTTTTTACAAATAATGCGTGGAGATCTCGGTAAAAATATTTTTGAAACAGAACATCATACTACTTGCGGAGGTATCGGCTATCACTCGGATGTTGTGCCGTTGGAAACAGCCATGACTATCATCGCACGCCAATTTGCGTTGATGACCGAAGCGGGTTATAAAAATTATGCGGCATCATGTATCACTTCATTCGGCTTGTACTCTGAGGTAATTGAGACATGGCATCATTTTCCTGACGTGTTGGCAAAAGTTAGAAAAAATCTGAAAGAAGCTACCGGACGTGAGTTTGAAATTCCGCAACATCTGGCACATGCCAGCGATATTATTTTCAAAGTACGCCATCAGATTGCAGAAAAAGCGAAATATAAACTCATCAATAAAAACACCGGAAAACCTCTGAAAGTGGTTGAACATATAGGCTGTCACTATTCCAAAATGTTTCCGCATAAAGGTGTTGGCGGTGCAGAATATCCTTATGTATTGGCAGGAATGGTGGAATCATGGGGTGGCGAAGTGATAGATTATCCCGAACGCAGGCATTGTTGCGGATTTGGCTTCCGCCAATATTTAGTGCAAGCCAACAGGGGTTATTCATTGGCCAATACCCATAAGAAATTTGAATCAATGGAACCTTTTGAACCCGACATGATTATTACCAATTGTCCGGGATGTCCTTATTTTCTTGACCGCTGGCAATATGTGATTGCCGAAACAGAAGGAAAAACTTATGGCAAACAAAATTCGGGAATACCTGTGTTTACTTATGAAGAAGTAGCAGGTCTGGTAATGGGTTATGATCCGTGGGATTTAGGATTGCAAGTGCATCAGATTGCCGTAGAA
>JAVBPN010000179.1:0-7507 GCA_031549585.1 Bacteroidales bacterium | reverse complement strand
CTTTAGGTGGTATGATGAATGCTTCCATTGAAGATATTGTTGCGCACACCACTTCGCAAGTAAAAAAAGCTTCTGCTCCTTCAGAATTGAAAATCACAGACATGCGTTATGCCGTAGTTCAGAATGTAGGAAGAACCCCGATTATCCGTATCGACACCAACCAAGGTATTTCAGGTTGGGGAGAAGTAAGGGACGGTGGTGACGAGCGTTTCGCACTGATGCTTAAAAGCCGTATTTTAGGACAAAATCCATGTAATGTGGAAATGCTTTACAAAATTATCCGCCAGTTCGGATATCACGGCCGTCAGGGCGGTGGTGTATCTGGTGTTGATATGGCTCTTTGGGATCTTTGCGGAAAAGCATATGGCGTTCCTGCTTGGCAGCTATTAGGCGGAAGGTATCGCGATAAAGTACGACTCTATGCCGACACGGCTAGCCCTCGTGATGCTGCACAATTTGCTAAACAAATGAAAGATAGGATGGAAGTACAAGGCTTTACGTGGTTAAAAATGGACTTGGGGATTCATCTTATCACTGATAAGGATAAAGGGATTGTCAACAATAAGTTTTGGAATGGAGCTGGCGGACAGTATTCTATGACTAGTCGTGATAGCAATGGTCAGGTTATGGTAGATTACATGGGTTATGGGTTGAGAGAACATCCATTTACGCAAGTTCAAATTACGGATGAAGGACTTGACAAACTTGCAAGCTTTGTAGAAATGGTTCGTGATACGGTTGGTTATGAAATACCTTTAAGTTCTGACCACTATGGCCATTTTGACATCAATAACCACATTCGTCTGGGCAAGAGATTGGAGAAATATAGACTGGCGTGGCTTGAGGATGCCACTCAATGGTGGGATTTTGATCACTGGAGAACACTTTCAAATGCCATCGAGACTCCAACATGTACCGGCGAGGATACATTTGGATTAAGAGGTCCCGGCCAAGCATTGGGTTTCAAAGATATTATTGACTCAAAATGTGTGGATATTATTCATCCTGACTTGGCTACTTCAGGAGGATTGTTGGAAACCAAAAGAATTGGCGATTACGCTCAGGACAATGGCATCGCAATGGCTATGCATATGGCAGGAACGCCGATTTGTTTCATGTCCAATGTCCATTGTGCTGCAGCCACTGAAAATTTCTTAGCTCTTGAACACCATAGTGTTGATAGTCCTTGGTGGGAAAAAATGGTGAAAATGACCGGAAAGCAACCGATGATCACCAAAGGTTTTGCCAATGTGCCGCTTGATGCTCCTGGGTTAGGTATTGATGTAAACTTGGATGTTGTGAAAGAACATCTTCACCCCAGCAATACCAGTTTCTTTGTGCCTACACCCGAATGGGATGCCATGCGTTCTCATGACAGATTGTGGAGCTAATCCGCATTCTTATTCCTAAATAAGGAATATTAAATTCTGCTACAGGTGAGACTCTATTGAGTTTCACCTGTAGTAAATATTTGGGGTATTGAAAATCGTAACCTTTATGGTCAAAAAAGGGTGACTTTTTTCGTAAATGATCAGGAAATGACTTTTGCAAAAAGGCAAAGTTAAAGAGCTTGAGATAAGCACACACATATACACAATCGATGTTGGAATAATTTGTGAAAATTTGTAAGAGTACCATTCGATACTGATCTATTTTTTAATTAGTCAAAAAATGAATTTACTTTAATGAAAAAATTATCTTTTAACCAATGGGCTCTTTGGTTTGCCCTGCTGATGATATTGATTGCCGTAGGCTCGATGATAGCAGGTAACAGTAGTGTAACCGGAATTTGTCTAATACTAATGTGTATTGCTCTTTCGTATGGAGTTCAAGCTTTCCAGGCTACAAAGGGGTTAATGCTGACAATGTGGATACTTGCCTCGGTATGTGTCGCGATGTTTTTTCCACAATATTTTATTGATTGGGGCACAGACGCAAAACCATTTGTGCTTGAGAAGAAATTAATGACTCCTCTGCTTCAGATAATCATGTTTGGTATGGGAGCACAAATGAGCCTTCATGATTTTGCAGGTGTTTTGAAAAGACCGGGAACCGTGGCAGTCGGAGTAATCGGACGCTTTACGATTGGCCCGTTGTTAGCTTTTGTTCTTGTGGCTATTTTTGGGAATATGATTCCGGTTGAAGATCCGAGCGCTCGGGGTTTAATTATTGGAGGCATTTTCCTTGTTGCTGTTTTGCCGTGCGGTCTTGCCTCAAACGTAATGAATATGCTGGCAAGTGCCAATCTTGCCCTTGGGGTAACAATAGGCGCCACCACCACGCTACTGGCTCCATTCGCGGTGCCATTCCTTATGCAACTTTTTGCCAGCGATTATGTTCCTGATCTGAATACTTTAGGTATGATGTTCAATATTTTTAAAATGGTGATTTTCCCGATTATTGCGGGATTTGTATTCAACCTGTTTAATTTAAACACGGCGAACCTGAAGACAAAAATAACTCAAATGTCTTCATTCTTTGCGATAATTCTGCTTGCAGGGATTCTCGGTAAGGCAGCAAGTGCCGATTTTAATTACTTAACAGAAATCGCTATTTTTACATCGGTATTCCTTATTGCTCCTGCAGTAGTGGGATATCTGCTTTATCTTAAATTTAAAGGCGACCAGACGATCGTTAAAAAGGTATTGGGAAAACTTTCGCAGATTGGAATTGTAGCTATTGTTTTAGTAATTACTGCGGCAGGGCAACAAATTTTGTTAAAAGCTGGAGCCGTATTAGTGCTTTTGGTAATACTTCACAATGTTTTAGGATACGGTTTGGGATATAGCCTTGCTTGGATATTCAGAATGCCTGAGCAAGACAGAAGAACCCTTGCATTTGAAATTGGAATGCCTAACGCAGGGCTTGGATCAGGTTTGGCGCCGGCAATAGGCCCAGCCGCTATTGGACTTGCTTCTGCAATTTATGGCCCGGTTATGAACATATTTGGATCTACTCTGGCAAGTATTTGGAAAGGCAACCCGCCAAAAGACAAGAAAGAAAAAAAAGAAACCAAATAATATAAATCATGAAAAAAGTAATCATTTTATTATTATTTCCGGTATTGGCCGTTTGCTGTGGTAATAAACAGCAACAAGCAGTGTCTACTCAATCATCTGAAGCTGATATCGCCGCAGTTGTCGACCAGTTGATGAAAGCGATGGTAGATGCTAATGAAAGTGTATTGACGTCAATTACAGCTGATGCTCTTGTTTATGGGCATTCGGGAGGTAAAGTTCAAAATAAAGCTGAATTTATTGCAGAGGTACTCAGCGGACAACCGTTGGTTTATGTCAGCATAGAACTCTTGGATCAGACCATTAAAATGTCTGGAGATGCAGCTGTGGTTCGGCATATATTTACGGCGGAAACCAAAAGTCCCGATGGTACGCCAGGTAATTTGAGAGTTGGTAATACGCTTGTATGGCAGATGCAAAATGGGAAGTGGAAGCTTCTGGTAAGGCAAGCCTATAAGTTGTAATTATGGATACAGATGATTTGTCCTTGTTGGAAATTTTCAACTGTGGACAAATCCGGCAGACCTAACAGATGTTGAAACCTGTTAGGTCTATCTGTCTCAATGTATTTACAGGAATTGGTAATTGAGTGATGATTTTACGAGGTATAACATTTGACGGCCTGTCAGTTAGATTTTAAAATACCTATTTGATTACCAGTGCCTTCATTTAAGATCATATAAAAAATAACTAATAAATTAATTCATTCATTAAATTTAAATCGTTATGGCAAGATTCACTAGAATACAAGTAGCCATTCAGATGGCAGAATCCGGAATGATACCGGTATTCTTTAACCGCGACATTGAAGTATGTAAAAAAGTTCTTGAAGCGTCTTATAACGGCGGCATCAGGTTGTTCGAATTTACAAACAGAGGCGATTATGCGCATACTGTTTTTGAAGCTTTGAACAAATTTGCAGAAAAGGAATTTCCTGAAATGATTCTCGGAACAGGTTCGGTTATCGATGCCCCGACTGCTGTATTGTACATGCAGCTCGGTTCGAACTTCATCGTGTCGCCTCTTCTGAATGAGGAAATGGGTTATGTATGTAACAGAAGAAAAGTGCTTTGGTCGCCAGGATGTGGTTCAGTAAGCGAAATCACAAGAGCAGAAGCTCTTGGTGCAGAAGTTGTAAAAATATTCCCTGGTGCGCAGGTTGGTGGTCCAAAATTCATTGCAGCGGTTAAAGGCCCAATGCCATGGACGCAAATTATGCCTACTGGCGGAGTAGATCCTTCGGAAGCCAATCTTACGGAATGGTTCAAAGCAGGAGCTATTTGCTGCGGTATGGGTTCGCAACTTATTAAGTCTGACCTTATCAAGGCTGGAAACTTCAAGCAGATTGAAGAGGATATTAAAACGGCTGTTGCTCTTGCAAAAAGGCTCAGACAGCAGTATCCTGTAAAATTGTAGTGCTATTTCCTATTGTTAGCAATTAGGATAGCAGACACATTGAAAAACACAAACATCTAAATTTATTTATTAATCATTAAAAATAATACAGTTATGGATATTCTGAAAATTAAACCGCAATCAGAATGCATGTATGACAGCATATCGTTGGGGGAAGTCATGTTGCGTCTTGATCCAGGAGTTGGGCGTATACGTACAGCTCGCCAGTTTCAGGTATGGGAAGGCGGCGGCGAATACAATGTTTCCCGTGGGTTGAAAAAATGTTTCCGGTTAAATACTGCTGTAGTTACTGCTTTTGTTGATAATGAAGTAGGTCATTTAGTGGAAGATTTTATCATGCAAGGTGGCGTGGACACCCGTTTTATCAAATGGGTTGCTGACGACGGTGTAGGCCGGACAGTACGCAATGGGCTTAACTTTACCGAACGCGGTTTTGGCATACGTGGTGCTAAAGGTGTATCGGACAGGGGACACACAGCAGCTTCGCAGTTGAAAAAAGGCGATATTGACTGGGAATATATTTTCGGCAAGTGTGGTGTGCGTTGGTTCCATACCGGAGGGATTTTTGCTGCATTGTCTGAAACCACTCCCGAAGTTGTAATCGAAGCTACGAAAATTGCCAAGAAATATGGTACCATCGTTGCTTATGATCTCAACTATCGTCCTTCATTGTGGAAATCCATTGGTGGAAAGGCTAAAGCTCAGGAAGTAAACCGCGAAATAGCCAAGTATGTGGACGTAATGATTGGCAACGAGGAAGATTTCACCGCATGTTTGGGTCTCGAAATTGAAGGTACAGATGAAAAGCTTACCAAACTGGATGTATCGGGCTACCAGAAAATGATCGAAACAGCCGTAAAACAATTCCCTAATTTCAAGGTTATCGGTACTACTTTGCGTACGGTTAAATCGGCTTCTATACATTCATGGAGCGCTATTTGTTGGGCAGGAAACTCATTCTATCAAGCACCAAACCGCGAAGATATCGAAATATTCGACCGCGTTGGTGGTGGTGATAGTTTTGCATCTGGTTTGGCATATGGATTCCTTACGTTCAACGATCCGCAAAAAGCTGTCGATTACGGAGCAGCACATGGTGCATTGGCAATGACTACGCCGGGCGATACATCAATGGCCACACTTGAAGAAGTGGAGAAATTGGTAAAGGGTGGCGGTGCTCGCGTTGATCGTTAGTACTGTTTTGGTAGAGATATTATAAAGAATTGACATTGATATAGTGTAAATGCAGTTATTGCGATTTTAACATGCAAAACGTTAATTCTTTATTTAAGAATACTTAAAACTATTTTTGATTAAAAGCTGCCTCAAGGTTAACGGTTTAGATGTAAATTTAACCGTACCTTTAGGCAGTTTTTTTGATCTTGTTACTTTATAGGTTAATGCAGCTGGCTCTCGATTATTTTCAACTTTAAAAATTAATACAATGATATTTGATACGATAAAAAACAAAGCATTGTATTCTGGTGTTTCAAAAGATATCGGAATAGCTCTTGATTATCTTGCAAAAACAGACTTTATATCTATGACGGTTGGTAGGTATGAAATTGATGACAATAATATTTTCGTATTGGTGCAAGAATATGATACTGTGCCTATAGAACAAGGTAAATGGGAGCGTCATGAAAAATACATTGATATTCAGTTTGTTGCATCCGGAGTAGAGCAAATAGGATTTAACCATATCAGCAACATGAAGGTAAAAACAGAATATAATTTTGAAAAAGACGTTGCCTTTTTGGAAGGTAATGGAGATTATGTTACGATACCTAAAAATTCATTTGCTATATTTTTCCCGGAAGATGCACATGAGCCTAAAATTGCTCCGGAAAATAAAATCGGGCCGGTAAAAAAGGTAGTTGTAAAGATTAAAGTCCGTTAATACAACTCAAAATCCATAGTGTTATTTTGAGAATAGGATTTTATAAGGATTAAGTAAATATTCGATATAAAGTTCTTATTTCGATGTTTTAGCGGTATCTATATTTTGGTATATGGTAAAATATTTGTAATTTTCTATTCTCATATAAACAAATCTATTAAACAGATGAAAACAAGGAAAATGATGATAATACTTGTTGGGATTGTTGTAGTCCTGGCAAGTTGTAAAACAGGAAAAGAGGTTTATAAGATCGGTGACTATTATCCTGACCCTAAAGTGAAATTCAGTGCTCCGGGTACCGTATCGAAAGGGACTATGCCGATCGGTGTCGTTTTTTGGATTGATCCAGCAAGCAGTCAGGATGGTGGAAAAACAGGTATGGCGGGCATGATTGTGAGCCTTGCTGAAGAAAATACCGATGGAAAAGGAATAAAATGGGATGATGGTTGGGACATTAACGTTTATCATACCGAAGCAACAGATATGAATAGCGGTAGTGCAAATATGGCTACTGTGGCAAATTATATTGCTACAAACAACAAATCATGGAACAATTTTCCAGCATTTAATTGGGTAGTAACGAAAATGAACGGACAAACTGATTACAATGCGACGAGAGACCGGTGGTATTTGCCTGCAAAAAACGAGTTGAAAATGTTATACGCAGGTTTTAGCGGAAAGGTATATGAAAGCTTACCCGAATGGATTGATGGTGCTAATATGGCCGGTTATGATGATGCTGGAAGTGTAGAAGCTCGTAATGTATTTAATCAAGCTATTGTTGCTGCAGGTGGAGCGCCGTTGGAAACAAGCAGTGATCCGTACTATTGGTCTTCTGTCGAGGATTATGATGTTCTTGCTTGGGTTGTCAATTTTCAGAATGGTTATTCATTTATTGACCCTAAGCCCAACCCTAGTAGGGTTCGTGCTATTTCAGCATTTTGATTAGAGAGAAAATAGTCACTTTGAGTTGATTGTGTGTAACAGCAGTCAACCAAAGATAAAAATACGATAAAAAGAGTGTCCCAAAATTTTACTTTTGAGACACTTTTTTTATGAGTTAGTCTGCCTAAAAATATATATTTTTGCGTATAACTATTTTTAAAATCAAGCTAAACATTTTTTGTATATGCCCAAATGAATACAGGTTTATTCGTTTAAAGATAATATGGTA
>JAVBPN010000109.1:0-10288 GCA_031549585.1 Bacteroidales bacterium | reverse complement strand
TACTTCCCAATTTTTACCATCGAGTTTCAGGTTGTCGTCCAACAGAAACACCGGCAATGATACGTTTTGGCTTGTCATATTGGTTTGATTGAAAAGAATAACTGCCGCCAACGGTTCAAAAGAATTTTGGACAAAATAATGCAATGGTTTGATGGCGCCATACCAATCTACGCATGACCAAGATGCTGCCGGATAATTGTCGTTCATTTTGTAATACAATGCTCCACTTGTCTCAGGCCAACGTGTACGAGCGCGTTCCAATGTATGCCGTACACCTACCACTTGTGCCAATTGAGAGCCAATAACAAAGTGTTCCATATTGTCGTTTGGCATGAAATAACCGGAATATTGAGTTAATTTTCTCATTTCGCCTACTTGGCCGAAAATAGGGGTATGGTGTACAAAACTACCATTTTGTTTGGGTGGCCATACATTCTTTTCTGAATCAGGAAGGTATCTCAATATAGATTCTTTTTGTGGCAGAGAGGCAATGCCAAATTCTCCCCAAAAAGAGGCAATCATATTCAAATTGTGGTTCAAATGAGCATCGTCCCACCAGCAGGTGTAATTGTGTGCGCTTCCGCCCCATGCTTCGCCGCGGTGGAATGGGCGAGTTCCGTCAAGTTCGATACTTGCCCGCCCCATCATGTCAATTGCTTTGCCAAAAGGATTGGATGATTCGTTTCCTGCTCCATACATCACCAACGACGGATGGTTGCGTATCCGGATGGTGTTCAATACAACCGTTTCCTCGAGCATTTCATACGGTTGTGTATTGTGGCTATCCCAAGCCGTAGGCCACTCTTGCATGATCATAATGCCGTACCGGTCGCATAAATCATAAAAATCGTCTGTTTCGGGCAAACCGCCTCCCCAGGCACGCATCATTTGAATATGCTGTAAATGCGCCAATGACAAGAAACGGTCATAGCGTTCCCTTGAAAAGTCCATCAAAGGATCCATCGTACACCAACCGGTTCCTTTCACAAACATGGGTTTGTCGTTGACCACGAAAGTCCAATTGTATTTATCGGGATACGGCCCTCCCGGCAAAGGATTCATCTTGATAGTACGAATACCGAAGGTCGTTTCTGCATAATCGGATGATGACCGGTTATCAGGAATAAAAGAAACTTTCAGTTTATAAAGGTTCTGCTTTCCCATATCATTGGGCCACCACAATTGTGGATCTTTGATGGTGAAGTTAAAATGAAGGTTTTCTGTTTTGTTTGCAGATGATACATTGTATTCAAATGATTGTTCCTTTCCGGTAAAGTTTTCCGGAATAATAGAAACCCTTAATTTGCCTTTGATACCTGAGGAAATACTTTTCAAAGCAATAGCCAAATCCATATTGCCATTCAGATTTTTTGCAGCGATAAATGGATTGTCAATTTCTACTGAAGCCTGATTGGCAACTTTCACCGAGCGCCAAATGCCCAATGGCGGAATTTTAGAATAGTGCCAGCCATACACACAATTGAATACTACGGTGTATTGCCAGCTTTTATTGGCTCCTCCGAAAAACGTACCCTCCGGTTCTAAGATCATGGGCACCGGATCTATTTTGACAATCAACACGTTTTTTTCTTTCAAAAGATTGCTTACATCATAAGACGGTCCACCAAACATACCTTCATGATCTCCTAATTTGACCCCATTAAGCCAAACGGTGCATTTATTAGCAATTCCTCCAAAATTAAGAATGGGGGCATTCAACTTTTGATTAACGGTAAATTCTTTTTTCAACCACCATGTTTTATAGCTTTGCTTTAAAGCGATTGAGTCATTTTGACCAAAATAAGGGTCAGGAATAATTCCTGCTTTCCATAATGCACTATGCACGCTGCCAGGCACAGTTGCCGGGATTGTTTTTCCCCATTGTCCATTTAATCGGTCTTGTTCTGTTCCTCCTTCAACCATTTGCCATTCGCCATCTAATACAATATCCTGTGGCGCTTTGCCGTGCGTTAGCTGCTTTTGCGCAAGGTTTATATTGATTCCTTGACTTTGAAAAGGTGACGATTTCGCTTGAAAACTTTCCCTATCTATATCATCCAACGATTTCTGGGCACTAAGGTGCAGAGTGAAAGTAATTGCTAGAATAGGCAAAATAATTATTCTTTTCAATGATTTAAAGCTCATAATTTTCGAAATTAGACAAAAGAATGTGTTGAAATACAGTATTATGAATTTTTAAAGAATATCAAATTGATGTTCAAATCGAATTTTGCTCGGAGTCTACGTTTGAGGTTAATCTAACGGCATATGACAATAAACCTGATAAACCGACTCGTTCCAATGGGTTGTTTTTCCCACTTCTACAGGAACAATGCGTACCTGTATGGATGATTTTCCTGTTGTGAATCGCAAAGGTATCTCAAATTCATCGTCAAGCCAACGTTTATACGGATTCCTGTCGGCAAAGAACCAAAGCCGTTCGGAAACTTCTTCACCGTCGACAAACACACGGGCACATTGTCCCGGATTGATTTGGTCGCTCCGCCTTCTTAGCCGTACGCCAATATTCTGCGGAGATATTTTTATGGTAAAGCTACTATAGCCCGTGAAATGATTTACCTGTCCTTTAACGGGGATATGATCGTTATCTCCTTCATAGAATGAATCAAGTTCTTCTTTGGAAACAAGGCCTTGTAGTTGATATTTGTGTTGTTTGATAGATTTGGAAAGGCTTACATCAATACTATCGGTTTTGATTAATGAAATTTGGTCTTTTCCGTAATAGAACAATATTCCCGAATGTGCCAAGTATTGGTTATTATTTTCCCCCGATTCGATTCCGAATAATAATCCTGAATAAAACGGATAACTATCACCCATACAGAGGCGCGTCATTGACCACGGATTGTCGGGCAAACCATCATATCCGCCCGAAGGATGGGTTTCAGGTGGTGTAGGAAATCCCCAACCATAACACACATAACTTTCAGAGCCATCGCTTTCTATCTGTGGCGTTTTCATTCCATCAATGTATACACGCACATCCCCTTCGCAAGTAATAATATTCGGGCGCTCTCCATAAGCGGTGACGTGGGCAGCCACCAATTTACCTGTTCCGCTGATTGTTCCAATCCGGCTATCAACTCCCGGTGTTCGTTTTCGTTCGTAATAATCGGAGCTACGGAAGTATCCGGAACGGGAACAGTCATATTTATCATTGCTATAGCCAACTTCAGCAAATCCAATACGGATTGATTCATTACCGCGATTTTCGATAGAGATGGATGCGCTGCTCCAGAAAGGCATAGGAAAAAAATTGTAAAACCAACCATCAGCAGAAGCGCCCATCAAAAGGTATTTAGTGTCGTGATAACCAAGCGAATTTCCGAAAAAACAACCGATCGGACAAGAAACATCAGGTTTCTTATGATCATCCCAAGTTATATGTATCCAAAGATCCTGTAAATATGCAGGGTTCATATCTTCAATATACAAACGGACGGAGTTGATTGCACCGGAACCAGCTTTGTTAATGAGCTCAAGGCGATTTTGGGGAGTAATTGTTTGTTGGGAGGATATATAGGTATCTTTATTTTGGATGGATATAGGATCGTTTCCTGTTCGTTTCCATAATTGTACCAATGGTGTATAGTCTTCTTTTCCGGTAAAAGACTCGATTCCATCGGCTGAGGTATAGCTATGGTAAACCACATGTCCCCATCCGCCATGTCCTTTCGCCCGGTCATAGCCTTCCAGCTTGACGCTGGAAGTAATACGACAACCATTTTGAAATGGCATCGGTATGAAACTTCTGATTACACGAATCGGCCCGCGTCCATTTTCATAAGGGCCAATATAACGAGAAGCCAATGGCTCAATGAAAGGGTGTTTTTGTCCGAATTCGGATGCCCGCATGGAAAAACGAGGCGTTGTTTCGCCATCGAAATAAAACCGGAAAACAGGTTCTTCCGAATCGGGATAGCGATGTTGCACAAAATTGTAAATACATCCTGGGCCGGAAACATCAAATATGACCCATTCGCCGTGTTGATCTTGATACAACCACCAATCCCAATCTGCATTAGCTCCTTTCTTGTCAATGCTGCCTTCATAATTCACAGTAATACCTTGATCCAAAATAGGTAAAGCGGATAGGTCAATTAAACGTGATATACCATATCTCGGAGCTTGTGCATTTATCTGTATCGGAAACATTAAGATAACACATACGAGAATTGTCATTAAATGTATCTTTCTCATCATAAGGAGCTAATAATAACAATAATTTTATTTGTTTATCAATTAATTCATTAACAAAACAAAAACAAGATAATTTATATGCTTTTTTGTTTTTATGACATTGCTGAATTGTAAAGATAATAAAAAAGTGTAACAAATGCTATTTTACTGATAGTTTACATAACTTGAGTCAATAAATATTCTTTCATTCTGATCGATATTAAAATGTGAGGTTTTATCCGGAACTTCTTTGGCAGGATTGTTGTTTTGATATTAGAAATATAACCTTACTTTTGTTTAGTTAACATTTGTTATGCAAACCAAAGAAACATACCACGTATCGGGCATGAATTGTGTCAATTGTGCTGCAAAAATCGAGAAGAAATTGTCGGGAACGAAAGGTGTGGCATTTGCCAATGTCAACTTTGCTGTAGAGCGTTTGACTGTTTTGTACGAAGAAGACCAAATCACACAAAATGATATCCGGGAAATCGTAAAGCAATTGGGATACAAACTCAGGCAAGAATCCGGGCAAGTTTCAGATTCCGATTTTCTGAAAATATTATTGATTATTTCTTGTGTGCTGACTATTCCCATGCTGGTGTCAATGATATTGATGACATTTCATTTGCATGTTCCGGCGCTTGATTTCTTACACTCCGGCTATGTACAATTGGCATTAACGATTCCGGTTCAGTTTATTATTGGTTTTCACTTTTACAGAAAAGCATTCTATGCGTTGCGTTCTAAAAGTGCCGATATGAATGTATTGATCGTACTGGGCACTACGGCTGCTTTTTTCTATAGTTTATATAACCTATTGACAGGTAATCCTAACCTATATTTTGAATCGGCCGCAATGATCATCACATTTGTGCTTTTGGGAAATTTTCTCGAAGCCAAAGCCAAAGGACATACATCGGATGCTATTAAAAAACTGTTGGGACTTCAGGCACGTACAGCGCGTGTAATACGTGATGGTCAGGAATCAGATATTGCTACGGAAAGTTTGGTAGTAGGTGATGTGATTATCGTCCGTCCCGGTGAAAAAATTCCGGTCGACGGTACGATTTTAGAAGGGCAATCGTCGGTTGATGAATCAATGATTTCCGGAGAGCCGTTTCCTGTGGATAAGAACTCGGGTGATACAGTTATTGGCGCTACTATCAATCAATATGGTACAATCAAATATAAGGCGGAGAAAGTAGGAAAAGATACCATGCTTTCGCAGATTGTGAAAATGGTGGAAGATGCACAAATGACCAAAGCGCCGATCCAAAGTATTGCAGACAAAGTGGCTGGGATATTTGTCCCCACTGTGATTGGTATTTCGTTGATCACCTTCATTATTTGGCTTTTTTTAGGGGATCTTAACACCGCTATTGTTAGTGCAGTATCCGTTTTGGTTATTGCCTGTCCTTGTGCATTGGGGCTTGCAACACCGACTGCAATTATGGTAGGCAGTGGAAAAGGAGCAGAGAACGGAATCTTATTCAAAGGAGGAGATTCTTTAGAAGAAATCAACCGGATAAAGATTCTTGTTTTTGATAAAACAGGAACGCTTACGGAAGGTAAACCGTTACTTTCCGGTTTTGAAATATTTGCGAATGACAAACAACAAGTGTTCCAAATGGCAGCCATTGCCGAAAGGCGTTCTGAACATCCTACAGGTAAAGCCATATTTGATGGTGTTTCAGAATATTTGAATGGGAACGAAATACCGGATGCTGACCAATTTGAAGCAATCCCAGGGAAAGGGGTAAAAGCTGTATCAAATGGAAAAGAAATATGGATCGGGACAAGGAAATTATTCGATGGAGTATATATATTTTCGGACGATATCACTAATCGGTTTTCGACATATGAGCAACAGGGGAAAACACCAATGTTAATGACAATAGACGGTTCTCCGGTTGCCTTATGGGCTGTTTCCGACCGATTAAAACCCGAAACTCCAAAAGCAGTGCATGCGTTGCAACAAATGGGTATAGAAACCGTTATGTTGACGGGCGATAACCGCCATGTTGCCGAAATTATAGCCAATCAGGCTGGTATTGATCAGGTAATTGCCGAAGTGTTGCCCGGAGAAAAAGCAGAACATATAGTCCGCCTTAAAGAATCAGGTAAGAAAGTCGCTATGGCCGGCGATGGTATTAATGATGCTCCCGCTTTAGCATCGGCGGATGTGGGAATAGCGATTGGATCGGGTACGGACGTAGCCATTGAAACAGCCGATGTAGTATTGATTCGGAGCGATTTGAACGCTTTGCCAAAAGCGATCCGGTTGTCACAAAAGATCATTCGGAAAATCAAGCAAAACCTATTTTGGGCATTCATATACAACATTGCCGGCATTCCCATTGCTGCTTTAGGATTTTTAAATCCCGGATTGGCAGGGGCAGCTATGGCATTTAGTTCTATATCAGTCGTTCTAAATTCGTTATCTTTGAAGCGATTTACATAATAAATCTTGTTGCATGTCAAGATTTTTGCTATTTATTTTTTTATTGATGACGCTGCCGTTGCAGGCACAAACCGATAGCCTTAAATTGATATTTGGGGGCGATGCGATGGGGCATGGCATGCAGATTACTGGCGCATGGCGTGACGGCGGTGACACATCCTATAATTACTTGCCGGTATTTGAGCATGTAAAAAGTTATATTTCGACAGCGGATGTAGCGATTGCCAATTTGGAAGTTACGCTGGCCGGAGCACCTTATACCGGATATCCTCAATTTTCAACCCATCATTCTTTTGCAGAAGCTCTGAAAGATGCCGGTTTTCATATTCTTGTCACAGCCAATAACCATTGTGTAGACCGGGGAAAGAAAGGGCTGGAAAAGACTATCGATTGGTTGGATTCTTTGGAAATCGTGCATACGGGTACATTTAAAGATTCTGCTTCATTTAATGATACTTATCCGTTGATTTTTGAGAAGAATAATTTTAGGCTGGCTTTGCTCAATTATACTTATGGTACAAACGGCATTCGTGTACAAGTTCCCAATATAGTCAACCAAATAGATACCATCAGGATTCGGGCTGACCTGGCCAAGATCGATTCATTGCAAGTTGACTATACGATTGTCTGTATTCATTGGGGCGACGAATATATGCGTAAGGAAAATGCGGTACAACGGAAATTATCACGCTTTTTAACACGTAATGGAGCAGATTTAATTATTGGGGCGCATCCACATGTGGTTCAACCTTTTGAATATATTGCCAGAAACGATAATGATTCTGTTCCGGTCATTTATTCGTTGGGAAACCTGGTTTCCAACCAACGTGACCGTTATAGAGATGGAGGCATCTTGCTCGAAGTGAACTTAACTAAAACGGATAGTATTGTATCTGTGCAATCATGTGGCTATGAACCGGTATGGGTACACCGGTTTAAAAAGGGAGGAACATCGGTTTTTCGTTTGATTCCTGTAACAGATGTGGTTGCCGGCGAAAGCTTTCCGGAAGTGAGTACAGAAGACAAAAAATTAATGACGCAATTTTACAACGACACAAAAACCTTACTGCATAATATTCCATTTGCCATCAAGCGTAATGATGTCCCTGATGTTGATATCAAATAAAAAATCAGCCACATCTGTGTCATCTGTATTCTATTTCTCCTATATTTGTCCGAAAACTTAAAAGCAAATGCGAAACGTTTTTTTGAAAATATCCTTTTTGGTTGTTGGATTGCTGTTATTTATACCTTGTGTAAATGCAGAAGATGCTCCAAGTCAGAAAAAGCAATCGGTTTATGTATTTGACCTGATGGATGAAATTGGGCCGGCAACATGGCGGACAACTATGCACAGCATCAATAAAGCTGTGGAAATGAAAGCCGACCTGATTATTATTCATATGAATACATATGGAGGTTTGCTTGTTGCGGCTGATTCCATTCGAACCAAGATATTAAATTGTCCTATACCTGTTTATGTTTTTGTGGACAATAATGCCATGTCTGCCGGAGCATTAATTGCCATTGCAGCCGATAAAATATACATGCGCGAAGGGGCGAGCATCGGTGCTGCTACAGTTGTCGATCAATCGGGTGATGTGGTGCCCGATAAATATCAATCGGCTATGCGTGCTATGATGCGTTCGACTGCTGAGTCGCACGGAAAAGACACTATTGTGTCCGGAAAAGATACTATTTACCGTTGGGTACGCGATCCACAAATTGCCGAAGCAATGGTCGATCCAAGTATTGTGATTAAAGGAGTGATTGATTCCGGGAAAGTTTTAACATTAACGGTGTCGGAAGCTATTCGGTTACATTTCTGCGAAGGAAAAGCAGAAAGCATAGAAAATATTTTATCAGCAAATCATATCAGCGATTATGAGGTAACCCGGCATGTATTGTCGCCTCTGGAAAAAGTAATTCAATTTTTGATCAATCCTTATTTGCAAGGGATATTGATTATGATCATTATTGGGGGCATTTATTTTGAATTACAAACACCTGGAATCGGATTTCCTTTGGCAGCAGCAGCCTTAGCTGCATTATTATATTTTGCTCCGCTTTATCTGGAGGGTGTTGCGCAACATTGGGAGATATTGCTTTTTATTGCCGGTTTGGCTTTACTTGCGGTAGAGATATTTGTCATTCCCGGATTTGGAGTGACAGGGGTTTCTGGAATCATATTGATCATAACGGGCCTTAGTCTGGCTATGACCGATAACATTGTATTTGAATGGGATTTTTCCGCTGGATTATTGGCCGTTTTTAAATCATTTTCCATTATTATTTGTTCTTCGGCAATGGCTTTGGTTTTGTCTATTTGGTTGGGCAGGTCTTTTTTCCAAAACCCTCACTTGAAGAAAATCATGCTTCAGGCCGAGCAAAAAAGTTCCGAAGGTTATGTGAGTTTTGATGATCTGTCAGGATTAATTGGTCAAACCGGTGTTGCACAATCCATGCTTCGTCCGGCAGGAAAAGTTAATATCGACGGAAAACTGTATGACGCTATTTGTCCCATAGGATATATTAATCCCGGAGAAAAAGTAAAGGTGATACGGTATGAAACCGGGCAGTTGCATGTTGTAAAAAATGAAATGATATCATAATGACAAAACCTTTTGAAGAGGGATATTATTTCCCGGCAGAGTGGGGGCCACATGAAGCTACGTGGTTGACATACCCACATAATGAGGAATCGTTTCCGGGGAAAAGGCAAGATATAGATTCGTCATACATCAGGTTTATTGCCGAAATTGCTAAAAGCGAAAAAGTAAGGATCAATGTTCCGAAAAAATATCGGGAACAGCTTGAAAAGCAGTTGGACAAAGAGTTTATTGATCGTTCGCATGTTGAGCTTTTTATTCGGCCGAGTAATGATGTGTGGTGTCGTGATCATGGTCCTGCATTTGTTGTAAAATCGGGTTTTCCTAGAAAAAAGGCGGTGATTAGTTGGGAATTTAATGCTTGGGGGGGCAAATATCCCTATGAGGATGATAATCGTATTGCATCGGCTATTGCCGAAGATTTAGGGTTACCGGTTTTTTATCCCGGAATTGTAATGGAAGGAGGTTCGGTTGACTTCAATGGCGTTGGAACATTGCTCACAACCAAAGCTTGTTTATTAAACCCCAATAGAAATCCACATCTGAATCAGGCGCAAATAGAGCAATATTTGCATGATTATTATGGGGTTGCTCAAATACTATGGTTGGAAGATGGAATTGAGGGCGATGATACAGATGGGCATATAGATGACATTGTACGTTTTATCAATGAGGACACCGTTGTTGCAGTGGTTGAACCAAACCCAAACGATGTTAATTATTGTCCGTTGCAAAATAATCTACAGCTTTTAAAAAAAATGAGGCTACTTAGTGGAAAGCAATTGAATATTATTGAGTTGCCTATGCCTGAGCCGGTGATTCACCAAGGACAACGATTACCAGCTTCGTATGCTAATTTTTATTTTACCAATGATGCGGTTATTATGCCGACATTTCGTTGTAAACAAGATGAGTTGGCTTTGCGGATTTTAGAATCTAACATTCCTTCACGTCGCATTGTTGGGATCGATTCGACTGATATCGTATGGGGATTTGGCAGTTTTCATTGTCTTAG
>JAVBPN010000315.1:0-28005 GCA_031549585.1 Bacteroidales bacterium | reverse complement strand
AACATGGCTTTCTTCTTTCTGATGGGTTAGCAAATGACCGGGAATCACAAAACCGACTACCAAACATGCGGCTAATATGATAAATTGCCAGTCCCCGCGTACAAATGCACATGCTATTGCTCCAGCCCAGAAAAGCGTTGCAATCCAATACCAACTTTTGTAACGATATATGCAAGCAGTAACAAACTCGCATATTCCGATCATCATCATAAAGATGGGAGTGATCAATAACATGATTTGAAAGTCTTTGATACGAAATGCCACTAAATAAATAATGATCAAAAATACTGCTGCACCAATTCCAAAACCTTTCCATATCATATCACCAATCTTGTCGATATGCGTTTTCACCAATGCCGTCCGGTCAATTCGGCGATCAATGAAATACGATACTACCCATGCTGGGATTATTGCCAACCAAACAAAAAAAGATTGATTTGGATTACTTAACACATGTAATAGAATAAAATTAGCAATTGCTACGGTTGCTACCGTATAGCCCCAAAAAAGCATCGAATATGCTCGTTCCTTCTGGACATTATTTCGAGCTCGGTTAATCATCTCACTGATAAGCGTCAAGCTCTGTTCATGACTAAAATTTGTTTCCATTTTTTATAATTTTTATGATTTAAATATATGCAATTATAAACTAGTTTATAATATAAACTAAATGTTTTTATAAATATTTGAAAAATATTTTAATATATTTGTATATTTACTTGATTATCAAATAAGTAAAAACAATCAAACTACTAATTGAAAATTTTTAGAAATGTAGATTGAAGTAGAAACTTATTAAAGCTTTTAAATAGTTAAACTTTTTTACCGATCCATTTTCCACTCAATAGGTATATCATGGCTGCTATCATCATGAAAATGCCATATATCCCATCGGCTAGCCATACATAAACAATTCCCCAATGCCAAAAGTCAACAGCGAGAACTACTACCGCAACATAACATAAGGTCGTAAAGATCTCAATGATCAACGAAATGTGTGTGTTCCCGGTTCCGGAAACCGTGTTGAAACAGATAAAACCAACGGCAAAGAAAAGCGCTGATATGCAAATGGTCGGCATGATACCAAAAGTTGCTTCATTCAACTCAGGAATATTGGTATATATGGAAATAATGAAGCCGGAAAAGACAAATGAAATCAATTCCAAAGCTAGTACACAAATAATGGTGAGTATAATTACCGTTCGTAAGATGGGAAAAATGAGCAAGGGTTTTCGACATCCGATGCTGTAGCTTACCAGCGAGTTGACGGCGGAAGCAAATCCCCATACAGGCAACAGAAAAATGGCATATAAGCTACGACCGATGTTGGATATGGCCAATTCTTGTTCTCCAATTTTTTCAATCATAATGAAAAATGTAAACCATGAAGCAACCGAGATAAAATTCTGTATGGATGCCGGCATCGATATTTTAATGATTTGGAGCATTAAAGAGGCACTGTATGATACTTTTTTGAAAATTCGATAGATGCCAAATTTTTTGTTCCGATAGATGTATGCTAGGTATATGAGTGTTGCAACACCTTCTGCTGCTACCGAAGCAATTGCTGCGCCGCGTATTCCCATTGCTTCAAATCCCCAATGGCCAAATATCATAAGCCAATCCAGCAAAACATTGACAGCAACAATGATGCAAGTGACCATTGAAATGATTTTTGTCCGTGCAATGCCAATAAAAAAGGCTTGGCATATGTAATTGACAAAGGCAAACAGAATGCCCCAAATGCGATCATTGAAAAACAAATTGGTGGCTTCCGACACTTTTGGTGATTTGATCAAAAATGCCAGAATATCATGTCCGGAATGCCTCAATAATAGAAAAAGAAGTAAAGCGAAAGGAACCACAAAAAGCAATGCATGTTGTAACACCCTTCCTATGTCTTGATATTGCTCTTCTCCATACCTTCGAGCTATAATGACCTGGACGCCAATACTGAATCCCATTCCAAGCATAATAGCGGCTAAGTAGAATATACCGCCTAATGCGCTTGCTCCTAATGCAATTTCATCTATTCTGCCTAAAAAAGCAGTATCGGCAAAAATCAACAGATTCTGTGCAAGATTGCCAATGATAATGGGATAGGCAATATTCCAAACACGCGATACTTTAATCTTTTTCGAAAAAAACATAAGATGCAAAATTACAGTATTTTGAGCAATCTTAGTGATAAACCAATATGATATATAGTACTTTTGTTTTTATTTAGTCAAAATAATAATCATATAAATTACTCAAAACAAGCACTTTGCCCGACAGGTTTTTGTTATGTCGATTTAATAAGTCGCCAAACGCAAGAATCACTTGACAATAGTTAGGACATTTTTGAATAAGTAATTATAGATACAACAAAACTGATAATCAACGTGTTTTAGATATAATCATCACTATTTGTGTAACATTGTTCTTTTGTAATCGTAAAATGATGTATGATAAAATAATGTACTTTTGATTTTTGCAATGGTTGTGAAGTTACGCACATATATATTATTGTTGTTTTGGCTATTTTGTGGATTATCAGTATATTCTGCCGATAACATAGATCAAACCGGGACTGATACTTTATCTATTCTTTCATACAACACAACCGCTCGTGACCTAATCTATGGTGCAAATCCAGATTATGAAAAGGCTTTTTATTATGCAACGGAGGGCTTAGTTGCTGCTAAAAAAGCTTCATATTTACGGGGTGAAGCTGAATTGAATCGTACAATAGGCACCATCTATTTCTACAATAGACGATATGATGATGCAATCAAATCTTATCAATTGGCCTTGGAGCAATGCCTACAATTAAGGGACCAAGACGGGGTTGCACAAAATTATTATAACAAGGGGATTGTGTATATGGCGCAATCCAATTTATATTATGCTTTGGATAATTATCTCAATGCTTTGAATATATGGGAACAAAGAGGTAATTTGGAAAGAACGTTGGATGCTTATAGAGATATTATCCAATTGTATTGGCAGGTGCAAAAATATTCGACGGCTGTCGATTATATAACGCGTGCGCTTCAAGTTGCTAAAGACTTAGGTAACAAACGTGAAGAGGCGTCGCTATATGATATTCTTGCCCTCATATATGTGGCTATGGGTGATTTTTGGGAAACTGAAAAATATTATAACCAATCCATAGAATTATACAACCAATTGGGTGATCGGCTACAAGTAGCGCGTATTACACAGAATATGGCTGTGAACCTATATATGAATGAGTTTCCTATTGCTTTGCGGTTGCTGAAAGAATCTGCTGCAATGTATGAAGCAGTAGATGCTAAGAATACTACGTTATATACCATATACAACAATATAGGAAGTATCTATACGGCAGATGATAAGCCAGATAGCGCATTAATGTACAAAGAAAAAGCTTTACAAATGGCCATTCGTTCGGGCGATTCGGCAACAGTGTCCAATGCTTATGCCGTCATGGGCAAATTTTATCTTGAAGATAATCAGTTGGACAAAGCAGCGCGTTATTATACCTCAATCCTTGACCTTGTGCCGTCTGATTTAGAAAGATTACGGTCTGAAGCATTATTCAGGTTAAGTACCATCAATTACCAACAAGGAAAATATCAAAAAGCCATAGAATATTTACAAAGATATCGGGTCGAAAAAGATTCTTTGAATGTTGAGGAAAGCAAAAAGAATATTTCCAAATTATCTGTACAATACGAATTTGAAAAAGCCCAAAAGGAACAAAGCGATTTGCTCAGAATGAATCTACAACAGCAGGAAGGTGCAATAAAACAACAACGAATCGTTACTATCCTTGCGTCTATTGCTTTATTCATTACGATTTTATTGCTTATTTTTATTATATTTAGTTCATTGCGTATCAACCAATCAAATGAGGAACTGAAAGATCAGCAAGATGAAATGTTGCGGGTCAATAATCAACTGAAAGAAACTTATCAAGAACTTTCCATGTACAAAGACCATTTAGAGGACATGGTCAAAGAACAGATGGAAAAGCTCGGAGAGGGTGAAAATCAACTATTGACATTGAGCGATAACCTTCCCGGAGGTTGTATTTACCGTAAAGTTGTGTATCCTGATGGAAGAGATATCACTACATATGTGAGCAATACGGCACAAGAGTGGCTGGGGATTAAAGCCGAAGACATTATTGCCAATGCTAATGTTTTCTATGACAGGATAAATCCAGAAGATTTAAAGAAAAAATGGGAACTTGAAAAGAAAAGCGCTGCGCACATATCCTCATATTCTTTTGAATACCGTTACCGGAAAGATAATCAAGAAATGTGGCTGCTTGAAAATGCCATGCCTCATATGGGAGAAAACCGTACCGTCATTTGGGACGGAATTATTGTCAATATAACTGAGTTGAAACGGTTTGAGAAGGAATTAATCGACGCACGAATGCGGGCAGAACAATCGGATATGCTTAAATCGGCTTTTTTGGCAAATACATCCCACGAAATACGTACGCCAATGAATGGGATTATTGGTTTCTTAAATTTTATCAAACAGGATAATCTTCCAGCCGAAAAACAGCATGCATATATCAACGTGATCAAAAATAATGTGCAGCAGCTATTACAGATTATTGAGGATATTGTCGATATATCAAAAATTGATTCCCGGCAGTTATCTATTCATTCGAGGCCCTTTGATTTAAATAATTTAGTGAATGAGTTGAGAATATTCTTTCATGATTTTATTGTTCGAAAAGATAAACGGATTGAAATCATTTTGGACGATAGTCAAAATATTCATCCAAGTATGATTATATCTGATGCTTCGCGCATCCGTCAGGTTCTTTCAAACTTGATTGGAAATGCTGTTAAATTTACGCATAAGGGATACATTCGTTTTGGTTACCAACTAACGGAAGATCGCTCCGAATTACTTTTCTTTGTTGAAGACACCGGAATAGGCATTTCATTGGAAAATCAGCAACAGATATTCAATCGCTTTAGCCAGGTTTATGATGAAACCAAACAAAGCATATATGGTGGAACCGGATTAGGGCTGGCCATTTGCAAAAATCTTGTTGAAATGATGGGTGGACGGATTTGGATTAACTCTGCACCTAATGTGGGATCGACATTCTACTTTACTTTACCGTTTAATCCTATAGAGGAACAAGTGGCATCTTAATCTGTCATTTTTGCGGAAAGCATAACGGATATTACAAAATTTGATTCATTATTTTGGAGAGACCTGACAGGTCTTAATTTTTTAGGAACATTTTTTGATTATAACTATGTAGGAAAATACTTTGCGTGAACCAGTTTTTCATATAAATTGTAAATGGCAGAAAATCAACAAGCAGAAAAAATAGATAAAAAATATAGGATTAAGCGCAATATCCGGATAACTTTGAAATGGACAGCTATAGCCGTCTTAATCATTATGGTACAGTCGGTTGAACTTGTATTTATGCTGCGTTTTGTGAATCCTCCCATGACACCGCTGATGATCAGCCGTGCTATAGATCAGAAAAATGCTGGAAAATCAGTCAAAATACAGAAAAAATGGGTGCCCTTAGAGCAAGTCTCCGAATGTATGATACAAGCGGTTGTTGCTTCTGAAGACAATAATTTTACCAAACATCGTGGCTTTGATTTTGTGGCAATAAAAGATGCTTATGAAGAAAATGCCAAAGGTCGTCGGTTACGTGGAGCAAGTACCATTACACAACAAACTTGCAAAAATGTATTTCTTTGGGAAGGAAGGTCATACACACGCAAAGCAGCCGAGGTCTGGTTTACTTTTTGGGTTGAGACATTGTGGAGTAAACACCGGATTATGGAAGTATATTTGAATGTGATTGAAATGGGAAATGGTATTTATGGCGTTGGTGCTGCTGCCGAAGTATATTATCACAAGCCACCTCTTAAATTGTCATGTCCTGAAGCAGCTATGATTGCTGCGGTTTTGCCCAGCCCGCTTAAAAGAAATCCCGTAAAGCCCACGCCATACCTCTTCCAAAGACAGAGCCAAATTCTTGACCTTATGGATAAAATTGGAAAAGTGGAACTATAGTTATGGATTCCAAGGATTAAATGCCTTATCCCATCCACTGCATTCTTAATACCTTCTTCGTTGTTGCAGAAACTTTATATCGGTCATCAATACGATAGCCAACAATCCAAACGACTTGATCTCCGGATGTAAGTAACCAAACCTGTTCTTTATCAATGATTGATAGTTTGATATCGACAAAAAAATCGCTTAACTTTTTCATGTGGCTCATACCGAGCGGCCGAAATTCATCTCCGTGTTTCCATCTGCGTAAAGTCAATGGAAATTTTATCTGATCGAAATCCAAACAAGCGATATTCCTTGACGCATCCGGTTTAAATTCCGGATCTATATCAAAGATTTGCATTTCCAAATGAATCGGGGAATATATCTGCCGAACATCTTGTTCGATCAGATATGTTTGCTGTTTCTTGTCACTCAAAGGATGCACGATCAACGATTGCCGATTCACTACCAGCCGGTGTGTATCGCTGAAAAAAAGGCTGCCACATGCGCTTGTTAACATCTTTTCAATCATAGCGTATGAAAACCCGAAAGGATGCACGATTTCAAAAAGCAAAGTTTCCGGAGACGGGCTATTTTTCAATACTGCACAATCAATACGTAACAAATCTCCCTCATATCGAATTGCTTGCTGTTTTAATCGATCGATCGATTCTTTATAAAACATTTCGACTTTGGAAAAATGGTCCATGTCATGCTCCAACGTTTGGCGTAATGCTGGAAAATACTGTTCCAAACCCGGAATCAAATGATGCCTGATATAATTTCTAACATACTTATCGGTTGCATTACTTGAGTCTTCACGAAAATCAATATGGTTTTCCTTTGCATACACAACAATTTCATTACGGGATGCAAATAAGAGGGGACGAATAATCTTTCCGGTTTTTGGCCGGATGCCCGTTAATCCATGTATACTTGTCCCTCTGGATAAATTGATCCACAACGTTTCGATCCGGTCATCCCTGTTATGGGCAATAGCTATGGCGTCATAACCATATTTTGCAGATAGTTCTTCAAACCATTGATAACGAAGCTCGCGAGCTGCCATTTGGATGGATAACCCGTTTTTTGTGGCATATGCTTCTGTTTCGAACCGGATAAAATGAAACGGACAATTATATTCTTCCGTTTTCTTTTCAACAAACAATTGATCATCGTCCGATTCTGTTCCCCGCAATTGAAAATTACAGTGGGCAATAGCACAATCGATTCCGGATTCGTGCAATAAATGAAGCATCGTCATGGAATCCAAGCCTCCGCTGATTGCCGCCAAAACTTTAAGTCCGGGCAATAGCATTTGATAAGATTCTATATATGCTACAAATTGCTGTTTCATAACGCGAACAAGGTAATAAAAAAATCAACCTGACCAGTAAGATCAGGTTGATTAAATATTTTAACGATGAAATATAAACCTACAAGCTTTGCACGTATTGATCAAATTTTTTATGCAAATCATCTTGTTGATATACCCTGGCTAAATCTGTCAATATGCTTAAAATATAATACCTATAGCGTTGTGCATCTTCTAAAGATGCATTAAATCTTCTGGGGAAACTCCGGTAGTAATCCATTTCTTCCTTAGATGTACGGAACATTTCTTCTGCCAATGCATTGCCTTTGTCAAACGCTTTTGCATTATAATATTGTTCAACAAACGAAACATCGAGGTAGCTATATGGCAATTGATAAGTCGGTATTATCTCAAATGCTCTGTCAAGCACATTAATGGCAGAATCAACTTTGTTTTCCATGATCAAGGCGTTGGCAAGCCGTGCAAAATTGCTACGGAAATGGGTCAGTAAACGAAGATTCGTTTCATCCAAATACACCTTGGGATCACTGATATTACCCCAACGGAATTGATTCATCATCTTATCATACAGTTTTTCCGCATCGATGCCTCCAATTTCTTGCCGGGACGGTGATTGCGATTCTATCGGGACAAAACGGTAAGCCAATCCATCCAATTGAAAATAAGAGGTAAGATTCAGGAAACTTTCAGGAGAAACAGTTGTAGCAAAGTATATCGGACGTTTCCAATTATTGTTGGCCAAAACATCAAGCACCATCATCGAGTTTTTAAAAATCCGCTCTCTTGGCGCTGTTCCTTCCCCTTTCAATGTCCACTTAATTTCAGGAACAATTCTTGCCGAATCTTTCAGCGGTACTGTTCCTGAACTCAATACTTTTTGTTTGTCGACTGTGATTTTCAGGTTTTTGGCAGGTAAGAAATCCGATAATTGAACATTTCTTGCCGCTCTCATTTCACTGTTCCAAGTAATTCCGTCGGCAGACATGACGCCTTTGGTCCTGGTATCCTCGCTTGCCACAAAATCCATCACTTCTTTCAATTCTACGTACTCGTTCTTGAATAAATCGTTTACATATAGCATATCCCTAACTCCTGAAGCATATTGTTCAGGTTTAAGCGAAAACGGCAAAGGATTGGATTCGTATGCTTTACGCGCCATCTGTTCGATGTACCAATCGGCGGCCAGATAGCTCAAATTCACAACACGGATGTCTTGTCCTACACCTTCCACTTCCTGCACATACCATAGCGGGAAAGTATCATTATCGCCATTGGTAAATATGATTGCATTGGGATCACAAGATATCAAATAATTATAGGCAAAATCGCGTGCAGTGTATCGACCTGAACGATCGTGGTCGTTCCAATTTTCTTTCGCCATAATACCCGGAACAAGCAGCAACAATATAGCAGTGACAGCCACAGCAGTATATTTATTTCGCAACTTTGCCGGAATGGCCTCAATAATTGCCATCACTCCCAATCCAATCCATATCGCATAGGCATAAAATGATCCGGCATATGCGTATTCACGTTCGCGTGGTTGATATGGAGTTTGGTTTAGATAAATCACAATAGCGATGCCGGTCATAAAGAAAAGCATCAGGGTAACCCAGAAATTTGGACGGTTACGCCGGAATTGGAAAATCATACCAATGAGCCCTAAAATCAAGGGTAATCCATAATAAACATTTCGACCTTTATTGGATAAAGATTCAGGCAGATCCTGCGGACCGAGCCGGGCTTCGTCTAAAAAATTGATCCCGGATATCCAATTCCCATTTATGGGATTTCCAAGCCCTTGAATGTCATTTTGTCTTCCTACGAAATTCCAATAGAAATAACGTAGATACATGAAATTCAACTGATAAGAGAAGAAGAAACGCAAATTCTCTCCGAATGTCGGCAATTTAGTAGGATTTTGTTGTGCCGAAATTCCGCTCCATTCTTTATATCCGATGATATGATTCTGTTCGGAACTATACATACGCGGGAAAATGGTTGTTGTACCCGGTTTATATTCGTAATCGAATTTTTTGCCGGTTTCTACATATTTGCCATTCCTTTCGGCGTATAAAGTTTTGCCGTCTTTATAATCTATGGGAGGCGAATTGAAATATGGCCCCGAGAAAAGCGGCCGGTCTCCGTATTGCTCACGATTTAAATAATATTGCAGATTAAAAAGATTTTGCGGATTATTTTGATCCATAGGAGGTTCAGCAGAAGACCGGATGATTAAAGCGGCATAAGAACCATACCCTATGACAATAACCGAAACAAGCAATAAAGTGGTGTTCAATACGATTTTCTTATGCTTTAGCGAATACCAAAGCCCAAAGATGATTCCTCCGGCAAACAGCAAAATATATATGTAAAGCCCTGTATGAATAGGAAGATTGAATCCATTGACAAACATTAATTCAAACCAAACGGCAATTTGTATCACTCCAGGGACGATTCCGTAAAGGATAAATAATAAAACCGCAGATGAAATCAATAAAGCAATGATTGTTCCTTTGGTAGTAATAGGATATTTTTTGTAATAGAATACCAATCCAATGGCGGGAATTGCCAAAAGGTTAAGCAAGTGTACACCAATGGATAACCCCATCAAATATGCGATCAGCACCAGCCAACGAGTGGCATAGCGTTGGTCTGCTTCGTCTTCCCAGCGAAGAATCGCCCAGAATACCAGGGCAGTAAAAAGAGATGAAAATGCATAAACCTCACCTTCAACCGCCGAGAACCAGAACGTATCTGAAAAGGTATACGCCAAAGCGCCAACAATACCGGCTCCGATGATAGACAATGTTTGGGTTGAGGTTAATTCACCAATTGCTTTTCCTGTAAGTTTCCTTCCAAGATGTGTGACAGTCCAAAACAACAATAAAATGGTAAAACCACTACATAGGGCAGAAAACGTGTTAACCATTTTGGCAACCAATGTGACATCGCCTCCGGCAAACATGGTAAAGATATGTGCAATCAACATAAAGAAAGGAGCCCCCGGAGGATGTCCCACTTCCAGCTTATAGGCTGTAGAAATAAATTCACCGCAATCCCAGAAACTAGCGGTTGGTTCTATGGTCAGCAAATAAACGGCAGATGCAATAACAAATATAACCCATCCCGTAATGCTGTTAATTTTTTTAAAATTCATCCGACAAATAGTTTATTTAAATAATAGGATGATCCTAAGGATTCATCTGGTGAATAAATTTCCACACAATAAACATGCGTGTTTGGTTAATTTGGAAACAAAGATAACGTATTTTTTATTAGGCCATTGTCCAGTGCTAATCATTAACATCTTTTATGATCAGCTTGAAATGCCTTTAAATAAGTTTCTAAATCGCCAAATTGTTCGGGTTGGGTTTGCGAAACACAAGCACGCAGGCCTTCACTATGCTCACTTCCCGTAATGTCTAACGCAATGGCGCTGATTCCGTAATACAACAATTCCGCAAGCAATTCGCTTCCCGACAATCCGGGATAGGATATGGTAAAGTAAAAACCATCTGCCAATGGAGCATCTTCATCGCGATCGTATACAATCTTGAAGCCATAACGAGTAAAAAGCCCTTTCATCACATGCGCTTTTTCCCCGTATATTTTTATGTTTTCAATGAATGGTAAAGTTCCATCATTCACTGCTTTGAGCATAGCTGCCAAAGCATATTGTACAGAATGTCCTGTGCCTGACGAAATGGCATACAATGCTCCATACACGGCTGCATGGCCAAATTGTGCAGAAGAATAATAACGCTTTAAATCCGGGTATGCCCTGGAAAATAATTTATTGCTGATCATCATTAAAGCGATGCGTTCGCCTGCATAACTAAATACTTTAGATCCTGAAAATAACAAAACATAATGATCAGTATAATGTGACACCGATGGCTGATGAGGCGCTTTACCGGGATTTCCGTATGCATGCCGAAAATCCATTCCAAAATATGCCAAATCTTCCACAACAATCACATCGTATTTTGTAGCCAATTCGCCAATAATGCGTAATTCATTGTCTGTAAGACATATCCATGAGGGATTGTTTGGATTAGAATAAATTATGGTGTGAATATTCCCTTCGCTCAAATATTCTTCCAATTTAGCGCGTAACTTATTCCCTCTATAGTTATAAACATCAAATGTTTTGTACTTTAAGCCCAGCACATGATGTTGTTGTTTTTGTACGGGAAATCCCGGATCAATAAACAAAGTGTATTCTTTACTGGCCTGGCAGCGGCTATTGACCATAAAAGCAGCTAAGCTTGCTTGCATAGAACCGACAGTCGGTACACATCCCAATGGATTGATATCAACATCTAAAAATAATTTGGCAAAACGCGATGCCTCACTTTTCAATTCCCAAATGCCTTCAATAGACGGGTATATAGATGCAACGCCATCACGCAATGCCTTTATTTGTGCTTCAATGCCAACAGGATCAGCTGGCAGGCCAGGCACGCCCATTTCCATCTTGATAAATCGTTTGCCGCTGGCTTTTTCAATGTTATGTACTAACCGGACAACTTCGCGAATCGAAGCTTTTCCGATATCGGTTATTCCACTTTCTTTTTTCGCTTGATCAACAACGGAGCGGGGTATAGGCGTGTCTGTCATGATTTTAATTTGATGAATGGAGTTTTATTTAGAAAAAACAAAAATATAGGTTTTTCATGAAACGGCTATGTAAATTCAAAATTTCAAATTTAAAGTTTCAGATTTTGTAACATAGGTTGCAATTCGTAAACAAATTTAGTTACTAATCTTATTTTTCGTATGTAAATAATTGAAAATAATATACTTGATCACGCGTCAAGGATTTGAAAATAATGTGCAAAACATGGTTTTGTGGCATGGTATTTGTTAATGAATAATTAGTTTCATAGTAGCAGTAGTTTTTCTCATAAGTTAGTAGTTGTAAATGTTAGTAGACAAAAGAGCCGTTCGTGAGAACCGCTCTTTTTTTGTTTAGGGCACCTCAAAAAAATCTCGAAAATTAGGTATTTCATATAAAATACTTACCTTTAGCACATTAATTAACTTTATATGAAAAGTCTTAAGCATTACCGGGATTATGGTTTTGGGGATCATGACATTCGTTTTCTGCCAAAATTCTTATTTTTTAACTTATTGATCTTTGTTATATGCGGTTGCCAACCAACAGAACGGAATCTTTCTATTCCCATCATAGAAGTAGATGCAACATCTAATGCTGAACTGAAACTGTCCGAATACTTTGAAGATTTTCGAATGCTCAAACTTCCGACCGATACCGTTATGGGCGTAATTCAAAAAATCAAATATGAAAACAACCGGATTTATATTTCCGACAGGCAAACCCTGTTTATCTTTTCTGAAGATGGAGATTTGTTATCCTATTTTCAGAAAAGAGGTAGAGGCCCTGGTGAATATTCTGGTATTACGGATTTTATGGTAGATGGTGAAACCATTACCGTTTTGGATAGAAATCAGCAACGACTGTTAACTTACGATCATTCTGGAAAGAGTATATCAACCCGTAACCTTGGATATTTTGGTTTAGCGATTTCGCCGGCGGTAGACAACTCGTTCTTTTTGTATTTAGGCAATTCAACCAGCCATAAATTGCGCAGAATAAGGAATGAACAGGAAGATTTTGTGTCTTTAGCTGTTGACGAAAATCTGGCAAAATTTCTTTTGGTATTTGCTGCCCAGAACTTTCAGAAATATCAGGCATCTATTTATTTCACTGAACCAATTAACGACACGATCTATAAATCTATTAACGGCGGCGAAATAAAGCCCTCTTTCTACATTGATTTTAAGGGGAAGAATATACCTGCATCTTTTTTGAAAAGACCATTTGAGGATGTTCAAGCATTTTCCAGCGAATTAAGAAAGACTCCTTATGCTTATGGTGTTTATAATTTTGCAGTGTTTGACCAATTCATTATGTTCGGCAGTCGTTATTTGCAAAATACGAATTTGACTGTGTTCGACTACAAAAACAAGATTTCGAATACATTCGCTGCAATTAAGGATGATGTTTATTTCAATGGCTTAGCTATTCCGGTATCTGAATTTGGCTATCATGCATCTAATCGCATTTTTGTTCCGTTGGATGCATTTGCCGTTTCTGAATGGAAAAAGGCATACCCTCCGGCAGAACAGTTTAAGGAAATGGTTCATGCAACAAAAGAGGGAGACAATCCTTTGCTTCTAATATTCAATTTTAAACAATAGTACGAAACGTATCTATCCAATATTCATTATCCTCTTCGTTTTTCCTTATGTTCCTGCCGGATGCCACGGAAAGACAGGATAAAGCAATTTTAATTTCCCGATGATGTAATTTGATAACAGAATGCTTACGTAAAATTCCGTTCTTTCTTGATCAGTTCGTATGCTTTATTTAATTTCTGAAACTTCTCATGGGCGGCAGCTTTCATTTCTTCACCCAAATATGCCACTTTGTCCGGATGGTATTTGAGCGCCATTTTCCTGTATGCCTTTTTGATCTCAGGGATACTTGCTTCCGGTTCTATTTCGAGCACTTGATAAGCAGCCTCAAGTGTCTTGTCAGAAAACATAGATCCAATAGAACGTTTATCAGAAAGGTTAACCCCCAAACCTTCAGTAATTGCATCTAATATTTTCTGTTCCGCCGCATTGACAGGGCCATCGCTATTGGCCAAATCAAAAAGGAAGTGTACCAATTGCAACCGCGAAAAATAATCCAGGTTTTGGCATATCTGCCCGCAAACCTCACGTACGGGAATATCCTGCTGTAATAAATCACGGAGTATAGACAGAGCCTCTATGGCTTCTTTTTCTCCAAAATTCTGACGCAAAAACCGTTTGGCATAATCCAATTCCGAGCGCAATACTTTCCCATCGGCTTTCATGACTGCGGCAAGCAATACCAGCAAGCTGAATGCAAAATCACCCATGGTGGTCTTGCCATCAGACGTTTGCGAAATATTGACATGAAGGCTATCAATAATAGATCCGGCAATAAATCCTAAAATTCCACCAATAGGGCCTCCAAAAGCCCATCCAAATCCTCCTCCGATCCATTTAGCAAAATTACCCATAACGGTTCTTTTATCAATTATTCAAAATCAAGCATCAATTTTTGTTTCAATACGAGTAATGATGGATTTTTCTCGCACATATCAGCAAACTTTTCCTCACTGGTAAATGCTTTCTTATGTTCCGGCTTTTCCAACAGCACAATATTCAATGAAATTTTTGCATTATCCAATTTACTTTGCAAGTATTTTAATAGATTTTGTTTGACCCGGTCAATTGCATCCTTTTGAAGCGGGCTATTGATCGAAAAAAATATTTTGGTTTCCTCTTTCAAGCGAGGTGAAGCGGTTGTTAAAATGCTATACAAGCGGCTGTCATCTGCTTTAATACTTTCAGCAAATTCGTTCCATGCAGTGACAACAGCCTCCGGTTGAACCGGTTGGTTCCCATAAGTGACAGCCGGCTCAGTAACAATATTTTGCGGCTCTTTTTCTGTCTCTTGTTTTTTAGGGGTAGAAGCTCCAGCCAATGCTGTCTTAATTTGTATAGACGGAATAACTTGTTTGGGTGGTGTTTTAGGTGATGCTGCTGATGTTGTCGTCGATACGACCTTGGGTGCAATATCTTTTTCCGGTGCTGAGATTTCTACCGGATCAGGCTTTTTTTTTTCGATCCCGATATGACACAATCGCAATAAGGCTAATTCAACATGTAACCGTTGATTCTTACTCGACTTATAACCAATATCACACGTCGCGCATATGTCGAGGCATTCAAAAAGAAAATCGGGAGTGCAACGCCCGGCTTGAGCTTTATACTGTTCGCTGATGTTAGCGCCTACTTCCAATAACTGGATAGTCACTGGATCTTTACACACCAACAAATCACGAAGATGCGAACTAAGCCCGGCAATGAAGTTATGCCCATCAAAACCTTTGTCCAAAATCTCATTAAACAGCAAAAATGCCTGCCCGACTTGATGATCCAAAAATGCGTCGGTCATTTTGAAATAATATTCATAATCCAACACATTCAGGTTCTCGATCACATGCTTATATGTGATATGATTCCCGGAATAACTGACAATTTGGTCATATATGGAAAGGGCATCCCGCATGCCACCGTCTGCCTTTTGGGCGATTACATGCAATCCTTCCGGTTCATAGGTAACATTTTCTTTTTCGGATATTTTTTCCAAATAAGAAACCGCATCATCAACTTTGATTCGATTGAAATCGAAAATTTGGCAACGGGAAAGTATCGTTGGGATAATTTTATGCTTTTCGGTAGTGGCCAGAATAAAAATGGCATGGGCCGGCGGTTCTTCCAATGTTTTCAGAAAAGCGTTAAACGCTGCGGTAGAAAGCATATGTACCTCATCGATGATATAAATGCCATATTTCCCGACTTGTGGCGGCACGCGCACCTGATCAATCAAATTACGGATATCATCCACCGAGTTGTTAGATGCAGCATCAAGCTCATGTATGCTGTATGACCTTGATTCATTGAATGCCTTGCACGACTCGCATTGATCGCAGGCCTCAATGTCCTCAGTCATATTAAAACAATTGAGGGTCTTGGCCAGAATCCGCGCACAGGTTGTTTTTCCAACGCCCCGAGGGCCACAAAACAAATATGCTTGTGCCAAATGTTTATTCTTAATGGCATTTTTAAGCGTATCGGTCACCTGTGCTTGTCCGACAACGGTATCAAATGTTGCCGGGCGATACTTCCGGGCTGATACGATAAAATTACTTGTACTCAAATCTGCAATAATTTCTTAGGTATAACAAAATGAATAATAATAAAATACGTCTAACGAGAACCTTGACAAGCGCCGGATCCGCTAATATTCATATATGTGCCGTCAGCAAGAAATGTAGCTGTGCCACCATACTGAAAAGTCAATTGAATAGACGATGGTGTAATCGTACCGTCGGCCGATTCAATAATATCATAATCATAGTCATCATCTTCTATTTCCGGATAATGCACGGGGGACATATGCAATACTCCTCCTTCCTCCGTAATTTCCATATTGTATTGGCGGTCGTCTATCTGGATATTTAAGTGATGGATCGATGATTTGTCTTTACTCACCGAGATCACACCGCTTTTTGAATCGAATGAGCGGCTGGCCCCTGTTCCAATGATATAAATGTTTCCGTTATATCCACCTGTGTAATCACCCACATAAATATCCCGAAAATCATTAGAATCCTTACATGCAAACACAAAAAAAACTAATATACTCCAACAAATATATGTTCTAATTTTCAACATATCCGATTTTATTATCTGGTTCAAAAATACATTTTTTATAACAATTATTTGTACGAAATAAGAATTCAATTTTGCCAAAAGACAGTTAAACGACACTTTACCATAGACATCATAAATGCCTACTGACAAAAATTATTGCTATTCGTTTTATATATAACAATGGTTTTGGGATTTTGATTTTTAGCATGCTCTTTGTAAGGTAAAAAACTGTAATTTTGTGGCTCGAAAATTAAAAATCACCTAAACGTAAAAGTAATAGCATATCATGAGTAAAATTCCTTTCATCACTGCTGAAGAAGCAGCGGAACATATCCATAACAATGATAATGTTGGATTTAGTGGTTTTACAGCTGCCGGTTGCCCCAAAGCAGTTCCTGTAGCATTGGCAAAACGCGCTGAAGCCGAACATGCAAAAGGAAAACCTTTTAAAATTGGAATGTTTACCGGAGCCTCTACCGGCGATAGCATTGATGGTAACTTGGCTCGTGCTCATGCGATTAAGTTTCGTACTCCCTATCAATCAAATAAGGACATCAGAAATGCGATCAACGAACTTGATGCGCCTTATTTCGACTTGCATTTGTCGCAATTGGCACAAATGTTACGTTATGGCTTTTTAGGTAAGGTCAATGTGGCTATTATTGAAGCAGCAGACATTACCGACGATGGAGAAATCATCCCTACCTGTGGAGTGGGTATATCTCCTACTGTTTGCCGGCTGGCCGACAAAATCATTATTGAATTGAACCACAAACATCCCAAAGAAATACGCGGGATGCACGATATTTATGAACCAGAAGCACCACCTGCCCGGAAAGCAATTCCTGTATATAGTCCGAGCGACCGGATCGGTACTCCTTACATCAAGGTCGATCCTTCAAAAATTGTAGGCATTGTAGAAACCAACTTGCCGAATGAAGGCGGAGCATTTGCCCCTGTTGACGAAATCACAGCAAAAATTGGCGACAATGTTGCTCAATTCTTGGTCAACGAAATGGCAGCAGGACGTATACCTAAAGAATTTCTCCCTGTTCAATCGGGCGTGGGCAACATCGCCAATGCCGTACTTGGAGCTATGGGCGAAAATAAATCTATTCCTGTTTTCAATATATATACCGAAGTCATACAAGACGCGGTTATTTCATTGATGAAATCAGGCCGGGTTAAGTTTGCGAGCGGATGCTCATTTACCGTCAGCAACCCGATGATGGATGAAATTTATGCCAATTTGGCTTTCTTTAAAGACAAATTGTTATTACGTCCTCAGGAAATATCGAATAATCCTGAAATAATCCGCAGGCTTGGATTGCTCACCATCAATACCGCTTTGGAAGCCGATATTTTTGGAAATATCAATTCAACCCATGTGGTAGGAACAAAAATGATGAATGGTATTGGTGGATCAGGTGACTTTACGCGGAACGCTTATTTATCAATATTCACTACTCCTTCGGTTGCAAAAGGAACAAAAATCAGTTCAATTGTGCCTATGGTTTCACACCATGACCACAGCGAACATTCTGTATCCATATTGATCACTGAGCAAGGTGTAGCCGATCTTAGAGGCAAATCTCCCGTACAAAGGGCGCAAACCATTATCGAAAATTGTGTGCATCCTGAGTATAAGCAATTACTTTGGGATTATATGAAGTTGGGTAACGGACATACACCGCAAAATTTGTATGCTTGTTTTGCTTTTCATCAAGCATTCAATGAAACAGGCGACATGCACAATGTCGATTGGAGCAAGTATGCAGTGAAATAAAAACTGCATCATATCTTTCCGAAACATCTTATTGTAAATTTTGTATACTTTATGCCTTTGTGGTCTTTGTACTGCAAAGGCATAAAACATTTATATGGATTGATCTGAAGGATTGAAAGTAAAAATGTGATCAACACTAACTAAATAAATCAGCAATTTGCCCAAATGATTTATGAAATTTTATCGTATTTTATGAATGGAAATTCGTAACTTTGTTTGGAAAGAAATTCCGCTTAACCATTCATGTGGCTCGGATGTTATATCTATGATCTGGCACTTGTAATAAAATCTACAGGGATGTCAAGGCCCAACACGGATGAATAAAATGTATGGATATTCTATCCAACTTTTAAAAACAATTTAATAAGAATGAAATAGCCATGCGAATTAAAAGTCACATCAACTGGTAGTGATTATATTCATGGCGAACTTTTTTCAACGACCAGAGGGAGTTAATTCCATCTGATCTTAAAAAATCAAATTATAAACAGATGAAATTAGATGTATTGTTAGGCCTCCAATGGGGAGATGAAGGAAAAGGAAAAGTTGTTGATTTTTTGACGCCTCACTATGATGTAATTGCTCGTTTTCAAGGTGGCCCTAATGCCGGGCATTCATTAGAATTTAACGGAAGTAAACACGTTTTGCATACGATTCCTTCGGGAATCTTCCATCCGGAAAAGATCAATATCATTGGTAACGGTGTCGTTATTGACCCGATTATTTTTAAGAAAGAAATTGCTGCTTTGCAGGCAAAAAATGTTGATTTTAAGAATCTCTTTATTTCAAAAAAAGCCCATTTGATTCTTCCTACGCACCGTTTGTTAGATGCAGCTTCTGAAGCAGCGAAAGGAATTTCCAAAATCGGATCAACTTTGAAAGGAATCGGCCCGACTTATATGGATAAAACCGGGCGCAACGGTTTGCGTGTGGGTGATATCTTTACCGGCGATTTCTCTTCCCGGTATAATCATTTGCTCAATAAACACTTAAACCTGCTTCGTCAATATGACTATCCCGTTGATTATCAAGCAGAGGAAAAAGAATGGTTTGATGCCGTCGCTTTATTGAGAGAATTTACAGTAATTGACAGCGAATACCTGATTAATCAATATTTGTCGGAAAACAAAACGATTCTGGCGGAAGGAGCACAAGGCACGATGTTGGATATTGATTTTGGATCGTATCCGTTTGTCACATCATCCAATACAGTTTGTGCCGGAGCTTGTACCGGATTGGGTGTTGCCCCATCCCGCATTGGTAAGGTCTTTGGAATTGTCAAAGCATATTGTACCCGTGTGGGAAGTGGTCCTTTCCCAACTGAGCTTTTAAATGAAACAGGCGAGAAATTGCGGCTCAACGGTAAAGAATTTGGTTCCACAACAGGCCGTCCTCGCCGATGCGGATGGTTAGACCTTCCAGCATTGAAATATTCAATCATGATCAATGGTGTCTCCGAGCTGATCATGACTAAAGCCGATGTATTGTCCGGATTTGATTCGGTGAAAGTATGTACACATTACAAAGTGAACGGACAATTGACCGATTGTGTGCCTTATGATGTAAATGCAAAGATAGAGCCGGTATATAAGGAAATGAAAGGCTGGTCAAAAGATATATGTGATATCGGTTCGTTTGATGGATTGCCGGACGAACTTAAAACATATGTTTCTTTTATAGAAGAAGAAACAAAGTTGCCTTTCCGGATCATATCCGTTAGCCCGGATAGGACAAAAACAATCATTCGGTAAAAGTCACTTAATGTAAAAAGGGTATATGGTTATCATATACCCTTTTTTGATTTGAAAATATTTCTCGTCCTTTTATTCTCGTTATTGCTTTAAATCATCCAATTCACCAATAAAAGGAAGGTTATCCATCACATCCGAGTAAATAATATCTTGAATGTATGTTTCCATCTGCATAAATTTAAGCGCATAAAGCCCCCCTACAGCTTTTTTGAACTTCTTAAAGTATTTCTTGTGCAATTTAACTGCTTTTTTGGATTCTTTTAATGCCGTTTTACCAATATCCGATGCTTGATCATTAGTCAAGGTTTCATAATTGTTAATATATACCATCAAATTATCCAATCTTTCTTTTACAAGTGCCCTGCGTTCCATTTCATAGGTTTCATAAACAGACCAAAACTTGGTAGAAAGGTCATCAGGTAGATCCATATAAAGTTCTATCAGCTTACTTTTCTCTTCTCCGAAAATAGATTGGATAAGCTCCAAGTCGCTTTTAGGAGCTGATTGTGCTTTTATTCCGGTTATTAGAGCCAATGCGGCTACAATTAAAAAAAACTTTTTCATCAATTTTATGGTTTTTGAATTTAAAAAATAGGTGAATTTTCTTCAATGACTTACCATACAAACACGCTAGCCCATTTTTTGTTTATCATTCCCAGATAAATCGCATGAGATGAAATTCAATGCCTTTCTCGTTTGGAAAACAAACAGGAGGTGCTTACTTTTGTCAGTAAAAAGCAAATATTCTTTCTGATGGAATTCACAGCAAGTAAAATAGCAGATTTTCTGCACGGAGAAGTAGAAGGCGATGCAAATGCAGTTGTATCCACTTTTGCCAAAATAGAAGAAGGTCATGCAGGAGCATTAAGTTTCCTGGCCAATCCTAAATACGAAAAATACCTGTACGAAACCGATTCTTCCATTGTGCTGGTCAACAAAACATTACAATTGGAAAAGCCAGTTAAATGTACTTTGATCCGGGTAGATAATGCGTATGATGCATTTGCCTCATTACTCGAGTTATGCGCTTCGGCACAATCGGAAAAAACCGGACGTGAAGAACCTGTTTCCGTGGCAAAATCCGCCATATTGGGCGATAAATTATTTTTAGGCGCTTTCTCCTACATTTCTGAACGAGTAAAAATTGGTAATAATGTAAAAATTTACCAACAGGTTTATATTGGTGAAAATGTGACCATAGGCAACAATACAGTTATTCATCCCGGGGTTAAGATATATCAAGATTGTATCATTGGAAATGATTGTGTGATACATGCCGGCGCAGTGATTGGCGCTGATGGATTTGGATTTGCTCCCCAAAACGATACAGATTATAAGAAAATACCGCAAATCGGCAATGTGATTATTGAAGACAGAGTAGAAATTGGCGCAAATACTTGTATTGATAGAGCTACTATGGGATCAACCATTATCAGGAGAGGAGTTAAACTCGATAATTTGATTCAAATAGCTCATAATGTAGAAATTGGAGAAAATACAGTGATTGCATCACAATCCGGAGTATCCGGTTCTTCTAAAGTAGGCCGGAACTGTATGTTTGCCGGACAAGTAGGGCTTGCCGGGCATTTATCTATTGCCGATGGCGTAAAAATCGGGGCACAATCCGGAATCAACTCCAGCATCAAAAAGCCGGATAGTACCATATTGGGATCACCCGGAATGGACTATAATGATTGTCTGAAATCATATGTATTGGTTCGTAGGTTACCTGACATGAAGAAGAGGTTGGATGAGTTGGAAAGAAAGATATCCGAAAAATAAAAACCACATCGGCATTGTCCGCACATGAATAAAATCACAGTCTGTTTTTCCCCGCTACAATTTGATGCTTATAAATTGCCAGAAGCGAATGCTGTGGCTATTGATATCTTAAGGGCAAGCACATCTATCTGCACTGCTTTTATGAACGGAGCCAAGCAAGTGATCCCTATCAGCACCGTGGATGAACTGCGTACGTACATTGGTAAAGAGTATATTTTAGCAGCAGAACGTGAAGGCATCAAACTTGATTTCGCTGACATTGGTAATTCGCCTTACTATTTCACCAAAGAAAAGGTGAATGGCCGAATGCTTGCTTACAGTACAACGAATGGTACTCATACGATTAACCTTGCTGCACAGTGCCACAGTGCCACAGTAGGATCTTATATCAATATCAGTGCGCTTTGTCGTTTTCTGGAGACAGGAAATCGTGACGTATTGCTGCTCTGTGCCGGATGGAAAGGACGGTTTAATTTAGAAGATTCTGTATTTGCAGGAGCTGTAGCACAAAGATTGATTAATACCGGAAAGTTTGAAACCATTTGTGATTCAACGTTGGCTGCTATGGATTTGTGGTCATTGGCGCAACCAGACTTGCTCGGATATATTAAAAAAGCAGCGCAAAATGAACGTTTGCGCAAAATCAATTCAGATCAAGTGATTCCTTACTGCCATTCATTCGACCAAACAGACATAGTTCCGATATATCAGAATGGGGTTTTAATCCCTTTGAAGCAGTAAAGATCCAAAATATTCAAAAATCAATTGGCATGAAAGTATTATTAATTGGTTCAGGAGGCAGGGAACATGCTTTGGCGTGGAAAATAGCCCAAAGTCCGCTTTTAGAAAAATTATTTATCGCTCCCGGCAACGCTGGAACAGTACAAGTAGGAACTAATGTGCCTATTGGAGTGAATGATTTTGAAGCCTTAGGACAATTTGCCTTAAAAGAGTCAATAGACATGATTATAGTAGGCCCGGAAGATCCATTGGTTAAAGGAATTGTTGACTATTTCGAGCAACAACCGGCTTTGAAGCACATACATGTAATAGGACCGTCAAAACAAGGAGCACAATTGGAGGGAAGCAAGAGTTTTGCCAAGCAATTCATGTTGCGTCATCATATTCCAACAGCTGCTTACCAAAGTTTTTCTTCCGGGCAAGAACAAGAAGCCCAAAACTTTCTCAAAAAGCTATCACCGCCATATGTATTGAAAGCCGACGGATTAGCGGCCGGAAAAGGAGTAGTGATTGTAAACACTTATGATGAAGCAGTTGCCGAATTACATGAAATGTTTTCCGGGAAATTCGGTGCTGCCGGTGATCAAGTAGTCATTGAAGAATTTTTATCAGGTATTGAACTATCCGTTTTTGCATTGACTGATGGCAAAAACTATATTATTTTGCCCGAAGCGAAAGACTATAAACGTATTGGTGAAGGCGATACAGGTTTGAATACCGGAGGCATGGGCGCAGTTTCACCTGTTCCATTTGCAGGGAAAGAGTTTATGCAAAAAGTAGAAGACCGGATCGTACGTCCTACCATCGAAGGCCTTCGTAAAGAAGGAATTTCATACAAAGGGTTTATATTTTTCGGCTTGATCAACATAGGTGGAGAACCAGTGGTCATTGAATACAATGCCCGCATGGGTGACCCCGAAACTGAAGTAGTTATACCCCGCATCAAAAGCGATTTATTGGCTTTATTGCAATCTGTCGCTGATGAAACAATCGAACAACAGACGCTTGATATCAGTGGACAAGTTGCTACTACGGTTATGTTGGTTTCAGGCGGATATCCGGGAGATTATGAAAAGGGAAAAGTCATTGAAGGAATTGAAACAACACAAAACTCTATTATTTTTCATGCGGGAACAGCTGTCCGAGACGGGCATCCTGTAACGGCTGGCGGACGAGTAATCGCTGTCAGCTCTTTAGCTGGATCGATTCCCGAAGCATTGAATTTATCAAACCAAAATGCCGCAAAAATAAGTTTCGAGGGCAAATACTTCCGTCGGGATATCGGCTTTGATTTGGTGGAAAGTTGATACAAAAGGGTTAAGCCTGTTACATCAAATATCAAGGATAAAAGAATAAATACGCTAACGCAATAGCCGCGATCACACCAGCTAAGTCAGCAAGTAGCCCAGCAGTAACAGCATATCTGGTTTTGCGGATGCCGACTGAACCAAAATAAAGGGCAACAATATAAAATGTAGTATCAGCTGCTCCTTGGAATAGGCAGGATAAACGTCCGACAAATGAATCCGGTCCATAGTGCTGCATAGCTTCAACCATCATGGCTTTAGCGCCACTTCCACTTAAAGGTTTCATAAAGGCAGTGGGCAATGCTGCAACAAAATCGGTATTGATGCCGATTGCATGGAAAATATAAGCCAAGCCATCAATAATGTAATCCATTGCTCCTGAAGCCCTGAAAACGGCAATTCCAACCAACATCCCGACCAAATAGGGAATGATTTTGATTGTTACGTCAAATCCACCTTTTGCTCCTTCGATAAAAGCTTCGTAGACATTTATTTTTTTGATGCAAGCGCCAACAATAAAAGCAACAATTACCAAAACAAGCAATAGATTACTACCTACTTTTGAAACCACTTCTATCTGAGCTTTGTCTAATGAGTGAATCCACCAGATTGTTGCTCCAATAACAGCAAATATGCCACCCAGCCAAGCCAATATGACAGGGTCTAACAGATTGACGCGTTGGCGCAGAGCCACCAGAATCATACCTGCCAATGTCGATATAGCAGTGGCCAATAGTACGGGAATAAATATATCTGTGGGGTTTGCAGCACCCAATATGGCGCGCTGAGCGATGATGCTTACCGGAATAATAGTTAATCCGGATGTGTTAATCACCAAAAACGTAATTTGCGCATTGGAAGCGGTATCTTTACGGGGATTCAGGTCTTGAAGCCCTTGCATGGCTTTAAGTCCGAGCGGAGTTGCTGCATTATCCAAACCAAGCATGTTGGCAGAAAAGTTCATCAACATTTGTCCGAATGCGGGATGATTTTTAGGAATTTCTGGAAAAAGCCGATTAAAAAAAGGCCCGACAATACGGGCTAAGAAGTTGACTGCTCCTGCTTTTTCGCCTATATTCATCAGTCCCAACCACAATACCATGACTCCGGTAAGTGGCAGTGCAATATCCATCACAGCACTTTTGGATGAAGTGAATGTACTGTCCATAATGAGCTTGAAAACTTCCGTATCTCCGGTAAAAGCAAAACGGATACAAGCGACAATGAATGCTGCAACAAAGAAACCAATCCAAATATAATTGAGTGCCACAGTCGAATTTATTTGATGACTACAAAAGTAATCAAGATCACTAAATAATCTATTTTATCCATTTTTAAGAAGTTGTAGTTTAAATCCTCTCAGATAAATGATCCTACAGAGTTATTCTAAAATAAATATTGAGTGGCTTTTTAAATTTTTACCGCTTTGGTTACGAATCTTCCGGTTTTTGTTTGTACTTCAACAATATATGTGTTAGGAGGAAATTTGGCACTTTCCATAATTTCTATTTCATATCCATTATGCCCTGTTGTATTGTATGTTTGGTTAAATAGTAGTTTCCCGTTCGTCGAAAATATACGTACTTTAATATTTCCATATGTTCCGGGTGCAAGGCGTAAAGTAAATGTACCAGTATAAGGGTTTGGAAAAATAGTCAATACATCAGCGGAGGTTTCATTTGGCAAGGATGAAATCAACATCGAGAAATCAGGAATGCCATATCCATAAAATTCATCAGGCGAAGTATACCGATCGGCTGTTCTTTTTGCCATTTCGATGATTTCCATATTCCCTTTTTCAGGATATGCTTGCCAAAGGCAGGCCAAAAATCCGGCTAATAATGGTGTAGAATAAGACGTTCCCGAACCACTCCCAATGCTTCCGGTTTGGGTTTGGAATGATGTTCCCTGTCCCATGGCCACTAAATCGGGTTTAATACGACCATCGGCTGTTGGCCCGTATGAACTAAAAGAAGCATATTTTCGATTTTTATCAACTGCCCCTATAGTTACAACACTATCGGCATCTGCCGGTACGGTTATACGTCCCCATGAGTTACCTCCTTCGTTTCCAGCACTAATACATACCAAAATACCTCGTGCAGCAGCCATTGTTGCTGCATATGATGCCCGGCTTTTCCCGTTTAAATCACTCCATGTGTAGTTTTGTGACGGATCATCAAACTTATAATATCCCAAAGATGATGTAATCAAATCTACCCCAATGCTATCGGCAAATTCTGCCGCAGCAATCCAATTTTCTTCTTCAACGATATACTCACTGTTTGTTTCTTCGGACCTGATGAGCAGATAAGTTGCATCTGGAGCAGAACCAACCATTTGTCCCGGCATGTTGGAAGCAATAATAGAGAAAACATTTGCTCCATGAGGATTTGTTCCGTATCCGTTTGCTTCGGCAGTAAAATTCTTCAGAAGCAGTAATCTCCCATCATTTCTTACACTATCAAAACCAGATAATTCATTTACCTTAGGAAAACCGACATCAATTACTGCAATCCAAATCCCTTTACCTCGAAAACCATTTTGATGAAGCATTTCTCCGTTTAACATGCCTATTTGTGTGGCGGCATTGCCATAATATGCCGGCGAAGCATCATACGATGATTCCGATTTTTCTGAATTTTTCCATGATGTATCATTGATTTCCCGGCTATGAGTAATTATTGAATCGGGTTGAAAAATACGAGTTATCCTTTTGGTAAAAGCAAGGGCTTCAATTTCGGCAGCTTGTTCACTGGTACATCTCACAACTGCCGAATTAAACCAACGGGATGTATTTAATACAGGAATTCCCAGAGATTTAATCTCATCCAAATAATATAAGCTCACCGGTAAGTCAGCTTGCGTCACCGCAATGTTCTGTTTGGCACGACGCTGTAGAGCACGCGCGGAAAGAAATTCATCCGGCCTATCGATCGAAAAAATATTGTGTTCTTTATCAGTAAAATCTACACGATATCTATTCGGAGCCACTTTGGTTTGTGCCGAAAGATCAAATAAACCTGCAAAACAGTATAAAAAAAACAATCCGACAATCTTTTTCCAAAACATCTGCATGCAAATAAGTTTGCAAACTTAGCATTAATAATGATGCCAATCAAGAGGTTGGATATATGTGTGTAATCTCTTGAATGATGAACAAGGCATATAAATCTAATTTGACTTATGTCCGCTGATGGGGATTCCAACGCCTACTAAATATGTTTGGTTTTTAGCATTGCCCAATTCCCTATCTTTGTATGTATTAATAAATCCCTGTGCAAACCGGGCGTTGATGCGCAATCCTTTTCCTTTCATCAATCGCCATTGTACATCAATTGCCACTCCTGTATCCATTGATGTGATGTTGTCGCGAATACGATAGCGGTATGTTACATTTCCATCATCTGTTTTGCCTTGATATATATCCAAGGCTTTGACATTAAGCGCTACTTGAGGACCCACAGCTACTGACCAGCTACGACTTAATTGGTAACGCAACATAGGGGTCAGCTCAAAATAAGTAAGATGTCTTTTATTGGAAATGTTATCGGAGGACACAGACTCTAGTTGATCGAACCAGTATTCGCGAGGAATATCACCACCGCCTTTGGGGGATTTGAACATAAAGTAATTGCTTAGCAACAAGCGATCAGACCATTTGATATCTAAATAAGCCCCAAAAGAAAAGCCGACATCTAAATGATCATGTGCGATTCCTGAGAATTGAAATCCTTGTGCGGCCAATTGAATTCCCATTTCGAGTTTATCGTTATTAAACTTGTCACCAAAAACCAAAGCAATTAAAACTTGTCCAAAAACCATACGATTGGCAAATAACAGTAAGGCGATAAAAAATATTTTTTTTGTCATTTTGCTTTTATTTTGAGTTTACACAACTAAGTATTTATATTATCTATGAATAGAATTGATCACTTTTCGCTTTATAACATATAGATTTAGAAAGTTGTTTAAAAAAATATTTATTTTTTGATCATA
>JAVBPN010000284.1:0-21616 GCA_031549585.1 Bacteroidales bacterium | reverse complement strand
ATAGCTGAGAATTTGGAAAAGGTGAATTTTGAACGTGCGTGCGAGATATATAAAGCACGGTTTGGTAATGCGGCCGGCTTTACGTTTGTTTTTGTTGGCAATATAGATATTGATAAGTTAAAACCTTTGGTTTTGACTTATATCGCAGGATTACCGGGTAACCCAAAAACAAAAACCGGTTATGCGGAACAAAATTTCTCATCGCCCAAGCAACATGCAACATATATCTACAAAAAGGGAGACGAACCGAACAAAGCAAAAGTATCGCTTCGTTTTTTTAAGGCAGCACCATGGGATAAAGAAAAGGCATTTCAATACCAACAGTTTGTTGATATACTGAATACCCGGATTTTTGAAAGCCTTCGGTTGGAAATGGGCGGAATATATGGAGCTTCAGTAATTGGAAGAGTCAACCAGGCACACGAACAAGAAGCGAGCCTGAATATTACGTTTGGAACCAATGCTGATGCATATAGGAAATTGACAGACAGGGCTATTTATGAGCTCAAAAAATTATTGGCAGAAGGCCCTACTCAGGAAGAAGTCGACAGGGTAAAAGAAAAATTGCGCGTGGCAAAAGATGCCGCCATGAAGCAAAATGCCAGGTGGCTTGTCGATATGATGAATGCATACAGGTATGGTGTGAAAGTAGATAATGAACAGGAACGTACAAAAGAGATCGAAACCATCACAACTGCTAATATACGTGAAGCTGGCGCAGGTTATATTGATCCGGACAACTATTTGGAATTTATACTTTTACCCGAATAAGAATATTTGTTTTTCCATGTACATTTGAGACAGACCTAACAGAAAAACAAAACCTGTCAGGATAGCTGTTTCCTAACAGGTTTAGCTTCGTTTTTTCGTTAAAATTTGTTAAGGTTTTGATTTTATGGCTTTAACCGTGGGTCAATACTTATAGTTTTATTATTTTCAGGGAAAATGGCAAAAGGTCCGGCTTTTCGATTTTTTCCGGCAGTTTTCTGCAGGAAATCAACCTTGTAATGAGTACCGGTTGGCATATTCGCAACTTCACCACTCGACGACCATGTCATAGTCATATCATCCTGATTAATCTTGATATCCACATTAACATAACCTCCGGTTTTATCAAATCCAAAATATCGTTGCCATGCTACTACATCCGGTTCAAGTTTTTCGGGATAAAAAATCCGGTTTCGCATAGAGCCTGCGCCCCCTCTTCTTCCGTAAAGGTTTCCTTCGGCAAAATTATCGATGCTTGAAAAGTCTATTGCTTTTGTACAGTTGTAAAAGAGATTGTTTTCGACATGATTCCATCGGGATGTTCCACCGCCGCCTGCTACAATCCGCCATTCCGCATTCCGCGTCATAATCCCTGCATTTTCGCACATTCCGATAAGGTTATAGGCAAAAATCCCTTCGTCGCTTCCATCGACAATAATACCATTTCCTCCGTCGTCATTAAGGTCTCTCGGCACTGCATTGGTGGTACCCCATATAATGTTATGGTCAACCATATTTCCTGATTTTGGTGAAGCCTCGATATATACTCCGCCACGCACCGAGTTTGTGACGTTTATGATCAGATTGTTCGTAATCCGGGAATTATTGCATTCGTAATCGAACCAGATCCCTGATGCGTAAGAAATATTGCGAATCACGCAGTTAGCAATTACATTGTTCCTGGTACCATGTATTTTGATACCTGCGCTTTCCCACGTTCGCTCGGCATTATGCCATCCGATTTTTTCAATAAGGCACGACTCAATAAGGCTATTCACTGCATTTAATCCAGAAATACCGCAAATACCGACATCAACAATATGCGTGCGGCGTATAATGGAACTACCTACCGGGATTGCAGGACTGTCGGCTACCCATGTTTCCCCACCTATATCGAGCCCCGTTGTGTTAGCATGCCTAATAACGCAGTCTTCTATGATCCAGTGATTACCGCGATTGGTAGAAACAAGCCCTCTTTGTGGTATGGGGAGCCCGTTTGCCGCATGTTCAAAAGTTATTCCCTTTAATCTGATATAGCCAAGATATCGTTCTTTCGGAGCAAAAACACGCTCACGAATTGTAAATTCCACATCATGTCCCGTAGGATTAGCATTGTCTTTCAATCGCAGGTGAACAACCAACCCGTCCTGTTCCACCCAAAAGGCGTCTTCATTGGAAGATAGGTCGGAATAGAATTCCACTTGTTTCATTTTACGGCCATCTACAAAGATCATCCCGCGCCTGAGAAAATGAGGTTTGATCTGCTCCTGTCCGTTACTCCACGGAAAATACGATCGGTCATCATGCATCAAATTCGCCATTCCAAAAGGATTATACCCCTTAAAATCAACATCTTCCAAATCATACTGATAAATAACCGGTCGACCTTCAGTGGCTCTTGTTCTAATCCGGTATCCTGTAGATTTTTGCCATTCATCTTTGGACGCGAGAACCGAACCTTTAACAATTACCTTAGCTCCGGGAGCAGCCTCGTAACTGATCAGTTTATCGGCGGCACTTCCCCCTCGCTTTGGCCTGACCTGTTCACGGTAAACTCCTGAATTGATGACCACCCGTTCGCCGGGTTGGAGTAATTCAGCAGCTTTGCCAATCGTCAGAAAAGGCCGTTCCTGTGTTCCCGCATTGTTATCGGAAGCGTTCGGGTTACTGTTATCCACATAATAGGTTTTCGAATAAGTAACCGGGACTTCCCAACTTACATATTCCGTCCCGTCTGGCAACAAATATTTTGTTTTGGTCTGCATGTATGCATTTTCATGGAACATCAGAAATGCAATTGTAATGGCCAAAATCATCAGAGAGTGATTAATTTTTCTGAATGATTGTGCTTGTTTTAAAATAATCGGATCTTGCATGTGAATTATTGGATTGGATTTTATTTTGTTTCAATATTTACTGTTTCTTCCGGCAAACCTTCGACTTTGGCTGTTAATTTTATCGTCCCCGGTTTCCCATCAGGACGGATAATTGCCAGCGCTTTTCCTTGATACGTTTTTGGGGTAAGCGACCTGAAACTTTCCATATCCGTTGGGGAAGCATTTCCGGCTGCCGCTATTTCTCCGGCTCCAGATAGGGTCAGTTGAACCTTGCGGTCGCTGTCAGGTACTACGCATCCATTAGCATCAACAAGTTCTATCCGAATGTATGCCAAATCATTACGCAAAGCCTGTAATTGCGACCTGTCAGGCGTTAACCTGATTTTCGAAGGCACGCCGGTAGTTTTAAGGATAACGCTTTCTTTCTCCACTCCGGCATCTATTCCCACGGCTTTGAGTTCCCCTTGTTGGTATTTGACATTGAATGTAGCGGTATATGATGATTTTTGTATTGTTTTTTCTTCGATCAAATTTCCGTTCAGGTATAGTTTTACCGATGGATAGCTAGTGAAAACCCTTACTTCAAGAGGTTGGTTTTCATATCCGCTCCAGTTCCACGATGGGTGTTCGTCAGGCCAACCCCAAAAACTTAGCGCTATCCTGTATCCTTGAGGAATTGGAGTATGAACCGCCATTTCTATCTTGCTGTTGTTCCACAAGATATTGCGCAGCAAAGATTGCGGTTTGTTATCGCCACAAATATCTATATCGCCACACCAGCCGTTGAACCATGGCCAGCCAGGAAATAAAGGCGGGTCTTTCTCGCTGTTTTTCACCTGTATGGCATGACCAATACCCGATTCACCCAGGTAGTCGATAGCCGTCCACACAAAATCGCCGATAATGCAGGGATATTTCTCTACCAAATTCCAATGTTCGGCGCGTTCCATGGCTGTGGATTCGCTGCCGTAAATGATTCTTCCGGGAAATAAGCGAATATCGTTCTCAAATTGCTGCCATACATAATTGTATCCGCAAATATCCAGATGGCGGAAAGCTTTTTCAGAATCTTCCCACTTAAGTTTCCGGTTATCCCAAAAATCGTTGATAGCAGCTGTAACAGGACGAGTATCGTCATGCTGGCGAACTAATTTCTTCAATTTTGCAGTAATCTCAACCCCGGACGAGTCTGCTCTTTCCCTTATCTCGTTACCGATACTCCACATAATGATGGACGGGTGATTACGGTCACGCAGTATCATCGAAGCCAAATCTCTTTCGTGCCATTCATCAAAAAAACGGTGATAATCGTCAGGATTCTTCTGCTTCTGCCATTGGTCAAACGCTTCATCTATGACCAATAATCCGAGCCGGTCACATGCTTCGAGAAATTTTGGGGCAGGAGGATTGTGCGCACAGCGTACAGCATTGAATCCCGCAGCTTTCATTAATTCCACCTTGCGTTCTTCAGCGCGGTCGAAGGATGCAGCGCCGAGCAATCCGTTATCGTGATGAACATTTCCACCTTTCAATTTCAAAGGCTTGCCGTTCAATAAAAATCCTTTGTCGGCTGAAAAATCGATGCTACGGATTCCGAATGTTGCCGACAAGTTATCAAATACCTGTTTGCCATACGTAACGATTGCTTCGCAAGTATACAACACTGGGGTTTCGCATGACCATAAGGAAGGATTCAGAATTTCGACAGATTGAACCGATGTTTTTCGTTCGCCTGCTTCCATGAGAATATCCGTGCTTTGTTTTCCAACCACATTTCCTGAAGCGTCTTTGATTTGAATATGCAATTTGGCATCCCTGCTCTGTATGGTTTCGTTAACAACTTCAGCAACAACCTGTACAACTGCTTTTTCGTTCGTTACAACAGGAGTGGTTACGAAAAGCCCCCATGTATCCAGATGCAGCTTGTTGGTCGATTCCATCCATACATGCCGATATATGCCAGAACCGGAATACCACCGGCTATTTTTACCCTCGTTCTTGACTCGTACCGCCAGAATGTTTTCTGCACCTGAAGGCCTGCAATATGACGTAAGATCACAAAAAAACGAAGTATATCCATACGGGTTGTAACCCACATGATGCCCATTCAACCAGACATCCGTTTCCATATAGGCGCCTTCAAAATATATCCGATGTATTTTTTCTTCATTGTCAAGGCTTATCCGGAATGTTTTCCGATACCAACCCGTTCCGCCAACTGTTTGCCCGTTGGCTGTTGTTCCCAATTCGCGCGAAAATGGCTTTTCCACGCTCCAATCGTGCGGTAAATCCAACACTCGCCACTGGCTATCGTCGAATGATGTTTCGAACGCATCTGAAACCTCGCCGTAATGAAACTTCCACTGACCATCCATACAGATACGACGGTCTGTACCATTTTCTGCAGGACGCTGACAGGAAATCATTAACATCATCATCAATGATATATATAATATTTTCTTCATAAAATTTTATAAATTTAACAAAATAGTCACTTAAGTAATTGTCAATTTTTGATTGCTTTAAGACACAGTAAACCAACATTCTTGTCAACTTCAAAATAATGTTGATAACCACATTTTACACATGTAAAGTCATTTCCCCATTTGATTTCGGCCAAATACTCCAAATAGGACTGGTCATCAGAAAATTTATCTCGAAACTCAAAACCGGCATCCACTTGTAATCATAGGTATTAGCGCGATGCGTCCATTTCATCCAGTTTTGCAACGCGCCGGCGGAATTCCTCACTTGTGGAAAATCTTGCTGCTAAGAACAACCTCGCCAGTTCTATTGCCACTGTTTTACCAATGATCTGGTTTCCGAACGCCGCCACTTGTACATCATCGTGCTCCACGCATTGGCGAGCCGAATAAACATCGTGACAGACCGAAGCACGCACACCCCTCACTTTGTTGCAAGCAATTGATGCGCCCACACCGGTGCCGCAGCACATGATTCCGCGATCGGCCTCTCCGGAGAGTATCGCTGCACAAATTTTCTTGGCGATATCAGGAAAATCAACCGGATCTGGCGTATAACTTCCGTGATCAGTCACTATGTGACCATCGCGTTCAAGTTCTGCCTTCATATAGGTCTTCAGTTCGAATCCTGCATGATCGCCACCAAGGGCAATCTTAAGAGGAATGACCTTTTTATCGCCTACCAAGCTGGATGATGTTGCGGCGTTTACCCCCATAATTGTACCGGCACTTGCCCCTATAATAGCTCCTGTTTTCAAGAAATCTCTACGTATCATATTATTTACCTGCTATTGTACTGAAAAAGTGATCAAAGTACATTTCCTTGTTCACACCGAAAGCCACATCATTTTTTCCTTTCTCATCATCTTTCCAATAGGTTAGCCCTTCCAGACGTTTGCTATCGATCTCAATTTCAACATTGCCTCTTCTAAAATCGCATATTTCTTTTTTAAAGATCACTGCAGCTGCAAGCGGATCATGGAAAACAATTTCTTTGCGTGTATTATCCAATATCCCTGAAAAATCCAGCACAACTTTCAGAATATCGGTATTGAAACGTTTGATTATTTCATCCTTTTTCAATACCACTTCGGTAGTAACATCCAGACCGACAGATGTGATGTTTTTAACAGGCGCATTATACACCATGGCTGTAGCATAAGGGTCGCAACGCGCATTCCATTCGGAAAGGCATGGCTCTCCTTTATAACGGTATGTAAATGCACCGCACATGATCACAAGCCTTTTTAAAAGTACAGGTATTTCAGGATCAACTGCAAAGAGCAGAGCAATATTTGTCATAGGCCCGACAGCAAGAAGGGTTACTTCATTGGGGTTTTCTCTGATGGTACGACGCATAAATTCGATTGCCTGTCCTTCGGGAAATCTTGTTTCATGTGGCCACTTTGGCAGATATTTAGCCTGATGAGCAATAGGCTGCTTTTGCGGAGTGAGCAGCGGCTGTTCTACTCCCGGATAAATGGGAATATCGTTTCTGCCTGCGGCTTTTAATAAAGCGCTTGCCAATTTTGCCCTGACAACAGGTTCTCCCGATACAGTTGTAATACCCAAAAGCTCACATTGTTTTTGGCATAACAAATAGGCAAGACACACGGTATCATCAATATCATTGCCAATATCGGTATCCATCAGTAATTTTTCTTTCATTATAGAGCCATGCACAGATTGTTGGCTTTGTTTTTGAGCCCCATTGCTAATTGAACCTTGCGCAACCAATCCCGACATTCCAATACCAGCGACTGTCAATCCTGAATTTTTAATAAAATCTCGTCTAAGCATAAGTTTTATTTTTTTTAAATATTATACATTTTATCATAATACTCTTTCATCTTATCCATGCGTTTTTTTAAAGCATTATATAATCCGTCTGCATTTTCCTTCATTGTGCGTTTCGTATTTGTAAACGGATTTACTTTTGTTGCGGCATCCACCTGTGTAATCCATTTTGCCGGTATAGATGAAGTTCCCGTCAGCGCACCTGAAATGCCTGCTGCAACCGCTGTTAAACAATCAGTATCGCGACCGAAATTTACTCCGGCAACAATCGCCTGTTTAGCATCTCCGTTTACCAATTTAAATATACATACTCCTTTTGTGACAATTTCGTTCGCATAAGCCATGCTGTATGGCATTCCAATTCCATTGTATACACTGTCAAAAGCTTGTCGCAACTCCTTGAAATCTTTACATTTTGCTGTCAGGTTAAGCCCTTTTTCTATCTCTTCGACAACGTTAACCCCTGCCCAAGTTGCATACCAACCTTCACGCCCTTCGACAACTGTGCGGAAATCGCAGTATTTTAATATATCGCCAATGACGCTATCAACGGTAGCGCCCGGTTTTGTCGCAGAAGCAATCGCTACCGCTGTAACGCATGCCCACTGCAAACCTCTGCTGTTGGACGTCTGATATAACTGTCCTACTTCAAATACATCTTCTATCGCCGATGCAGGATCTCCGGCGTTTATCAAGCCCATGGGGTGGCATGACCGTGCAAAACTAACAAGACCGGAGTAATCGCAGTATTTACCTATATCTCTCGCGGGCATACTTGATTTTGCCATAGCGAGCAGTTCACCCTCAAACGGTTCGGAAACATTACCTGGAGCTTTGGGATTTATCTCGGTACGCCATACAGCCCTGACATCTTCAGCATTTACCCGACTATCTTTTCGCATAATTGCAGTTATCATCAACTTCTGACGTTCAATGCCGTCTTCAGTCGTACCCGCGTTACGAAGCCAGCCGTTGTCATAATGTTCGTATGGCAGTAGCTCCTCAAGCGTCCCATATTTTTTTTCTATGGCCGAATACGACCAGCCCTCAACGATGGCAGCCATTGACGAACCTATATGCGAACCGCATATACAACCGTAAAACTTGTCATTTAATGAAACATTTGTTATAATATTGTCCTTTTCCTTTTGCGTTTGAACTCCTCTATTGGTTGAGCCTTGCGCAGATACGGCAGGCATAGCCAATCCTGATAATCCTATTCCTGCGACTGTCAATCCTGAATTTTTAATAAAATCTCGTCTGTACATAATTCGAATTATTTAATAGTTTTTACATTTTTAAACATGTCTGAAAAATTGATTGCGTTTTTTTATTCCCATCAAGATTTATAACATGCCTTACTGTTTGCGCCTGATTCTGCATGGAATATGAGACAAAAAAAACAAACCAATGATAATATTTTTTTCATACATATAATATATTTATCAAAAATAATCAATGCGTTCTACTCACTTTTCCAGTACTTAGCATCAAATCATCTATCTGTCTTGATATTTCAGATAAATCTACCTGATTCTCAAATCTCAAGTAACTGTGGTTGCTTTTCTCTCCGGTTATCCAACGATTACTGCCATCGGGCTCAACAACACATCGTCCCTGTTGGTCAAACCAAAAATATTTCTCGGCATCGCCCGATAGAAGATAAACAGCCAATTGATCCCAACTGGGACAGCCTGCAAATGCGTTGTATAATTGATAAGCCCTATAAACAGGGTGATGGGCATCAAGGCGTGATTGCAAATATTGTCCGCCCGTAATCACTTGATTGCCGGCCTCCCATCCGCAAAATATCACCGGTTTGGTCCAATATTGGAGGCAATATACTGTTGACGCCGGATCTGGCCTATAGAAATTAGCTTCTTTTCCTTCAGGAAATTGGCCACCCATGCAATACCATGCTTTTACCTTTGCTTCGACCAATGCCTTGCCATTCAATGGAGATACATTGTTGGCAGGTGATTGTAATAAATTTTGCAAGCTACTTAAATGTCCCACTGTAACAATAATCACCGAATTGTCAGGGCTTGCGACAAGCAACCGGCGATACAATTGTGTTGCTAGTTCCGCATCTCGATATGAACCCAAATCGTGCGGATATTCATCAGATATTTGTTTTGTGTATCTAGAATGATTGGTCAATGTGGGCTGATTTTCTAAAAATCCAATAGGCATATTGGTATAACCATAATACTTGTTTAAAGCAGAAACACACGTAGGTGCATAAGGATCATCACTTGTGACAACTATACCCAACAAATTGATCAAATGTTGTTGCTGAAAGTGATAGAGCATGGCCAAAGCGCCGACATCATCAACATCCGAATCAATATCTGTATCAAATATTATCCTTTGTTGCGCTTGTACCGAAATAACCGAAAAGCAAATAATAGTTATAAAGATTTTTATGTTCATACCCGAGTTGTGCAAAATAAATTCATGGTAAATATACGGGTTTCTTACTCAAAAGATGTATTTTTGTCGATAGTGTATGTATTTATCGAAAATATAAGATATGCGATTGAATAAATTTTGCTTTTTAGGCCTGTTTGTGGCAGTATTATGCTTGTTTTCATGTACCAACAAAAAAATCTTTGAAGAACGAAAGTTCATTTCATTGGCCGGAATGTGGCAATGTGATTTAGGTGAAATCTATTTCCCCGGCTCAGTAGATGAAAGCCGGTTGGCTCCACATACAGTGGATACGCTTCGCACATCGGCATTGGCCCGTTTGCATCCATATGTGGGAAAAATGAATTATACCCGCGAAGTAGAAATTCCAGCCTCATCGGCCGGGAAAGAATGGAGATTAGTGATGGAACGCACAAAACCATCGGTTGTATGGATTGATGGGGATAGCATCGGAGCAAGCAAACTACTGCTATCACCACAAGTTTATTCAATAGGCAAACTATCGGCAGGTAAACATACAATTTGTATCGAAATCGATAACAGCCGTCAATCTGTACCAAGGGGTATACAAGGTTCACATGCATGGACGGATGCAACGCAGACCAATTGGAACGGGATCATTGGCCGCTTCGGCTTGGAAGCAAATGAAGGAGTAGTGATCGAATCGCTTCAACTTTACCCATCGGTATCTTCAGATGTTGTTCCTGTGATAGCTAAAATCTATTCTGCTACAGCGAGAAAAGGAAAAATAAAAGTAAGGGGGTACAGTTGGAACACGTCCAAAGAAGCTAAAATAGCAGAACAAACCATTGATTTAGATTTACAAACAGGAACAGCTTCTTATTCGTTTGATTTCCAAGTAGGAAAAGAACGTGCATTGTGGAGCGAATTTGATCCAGCTTTATATAAAGTAAATTTTGAATTATCGTGCGACTCATCAAAGGATTTTCAAACCGTAGATTTTGGTATCCGGGATTTTTCCACTCAAGGAACACAATTTTCCATCAATTCGCTGACTACCTTTTTACGAGGAAAACACGATGGTTGTGTGTTCCCACTGACTGGTTATCCGCCAATGGAAAAAGAAGAATGGATTCGACAATTCCGTATTTCAAAACAGTTTGGCATCAATCATTACCGTTTTCATTCATGGACGCCTCCACAAGCGGCTTTCGATGCTGCTAACGAAGAGGGAATATATATGCAAGCAGAATTACCGTTTTGGGGAACTATGTCAACTGAAAATACAGAGCTGAATGAATTCTTAATCAGAGAAGGCGAATATATTTTAACGACCTATGGAAACAATCCTTCATTTGTGATGATGGCTCTGGGCAATGAATTGGGTGGTGATACGGAATACATGCGCAGCATTGTAAATGATTTCCGCAAATCTGACAACCGCCGGCTATATGCTTTCGGTTCGAACAACGGCTTGGGCACAGGTGGACAACAAGAGGGCGAGGATTTCTTTGTGACCTGCCGGGTTGGCGGACTAGTAGGTTCTGATGATTATTCCATGCATACACGCACCACTTTTTCTTTTGCAGATGCGAAGGAAGGCGGCTATATGAACGGATTGTATCCTTCCACTGACAGGACATTTGAAAAAGCTGTGGAAGCCTGTACGGTGCCAATTATTAGCCATGAGAACGGACAATTCCAAATTTATCCCAATTATGATGAAATAAAGAAGTATACAGGAGTGCTTTATCCATATAATATGGAAGTATTTCGCCGCCGTTTGCAGGAAAATGGGCTTGGTGATCAAGCAGAGGCATTTCACAAGGTTACTACCCGTTTTGCTGCTTTGTGTTATAAAGAAGATATAGAAATGTGCTTACGAACACCGGGGTTTGGCGGGTTTCAACTGCTCGACCTCCAAGACTATCCGGGACAAGGAAGCGCCTATGTTGGTTTGTTGGATGCATTCATGGATCCAAAGGCAGGTATCACAGCAGATGAATTTGCAGGATTCTGTTCAGAAATAGTTCCTATGGCTATTATGTCAACATATTGTTGGTCACAATCAACGCCGTTTACCGCTGAAATAAAGGTATCCAATTTTTCAGCCAATGCATTGGCAAAGAAAAAGTTGACATGGAATTTATCTAAGGCCGCAAATGATGAAAGCATTTCCGAAGGCACATTACCTATAGATATTCCTCAAGGCGAATTGGGGCATGTAGGAAGTATCGATGTTCCGTTAAATAATATCACTGTACCGACACAACTCCGGCTGACTCTAACGCTGGATAACCATGTTAACAAATACGATCTTTGGGTATATCCGGAAACAGAACAAGTAGCACAAAATTCCATAAAAGAAACTTCTTCTCTGCAAGAAGCAAAAAATCTGCTCGCTAAAGGAGAAAAAGTACTGTACGTTCCCAACCATCAAGATATTGAATCTATTTCTGTCGGTGGATTGTTTACACCGGATTATTGGAATTACGCCATGTTTAAAAGGATTTCCGAGAATGTACACCGTGATGTATCACCGGGCACATTATCTATCCTGACCAACCCGTCACATTCGTTATTCACCGATTTTCCTACCGATTCGTGTACCAATTGGCAATGGTGGACGATTACCAAAAATTCGCGCCCGCTTATATTAGATCATACGCCGGTCGACTATAAACCATTGGTGCAAGTGGTGGATAATATCGAACGCAATCATAAGTTGGGTTTGCTTTTTGAAATGCAAGTAGGTGAAGGAAAGTTGTTTGTTAGTATGTGTGATTTTGCTGCAGTTGCTGATAAACCTGAAGGCCGTCAGTTCCATCGCGCCATTCTTCGTTATATGAATTCTTCACAATTCGCACCCACATCTCGTTTCACACCCGACGAATTGACCAATCTATTTCATACCTCGATTGCTAAACGAGCAATAGAAGGAGTAAGAAATATAACAGAATATAAATAATGTGTATCAAGAATCGGATTTTGGGCTAAAGCCCTGGTTATTTGGCTATTTTCTATCCGTTGACTAAAGTCAACGGCAATAAATGCAGTATTATTACGGCTTTAGCCAAATTGCAATTTAGATGTTCTTCTCAAAATGCACTTACCAAGAAAAATAAAAGCTGCCCTTTAGGCAGCTTTTATTTATTGATAACAACATTTAACTTGTTTTATTAAGCCAATTATGCGTTTTCAGAAGATTCACCTTCCGCATCGGGAGCTGTTACTTCTTCCTCTTCGGAACGTGGTACTTGTGTTACGGAAGCAATGGTATCACCACCCCGTAAATTGATCAATTTAACGCCTTGTGTAGCCCTTCCGGCAACACGGATATCCGATACATGCATGCGAATGGTAAGGCCAGATTTATTGATAATCATCAAATCTTCCTCATCAGATACCGTTTTAACGGCAATCAGATTTCCGGTTTTTTCAGTAATATTGATGGTTTTGACCCCTTTACCGCCACGATTGGTGACACGGTAATCTTCAATATCTGAACGTTTACCAAAACCTTTTTCTGAAACAACCATTATTTGCTGGTTACTACCATCTACACATACCATACCGATTACCCGGTCGTCTTTCATTTTTTCCGACAAAGTAATTCCCCGGACACCAGATGCAGTACGCCCCATATCGCGAACTTTTTCTTCGGGAAAGCGCACAGCCCGCCCGGAATAAAGCGCCAACAATATGTCCGATTTGCCATCGGTCAACTTGGCTTCAATCAAGCTATCGCCTTCACGAATGGTAATGGCATTAATACCATTCTGACGTGGACGCGAATACGCTTCAAGTGTTGTTTTCTTGATTACACCATTACGCGAACACATAACTATAAAGTGATTTTTGATATAGTCTTCATCTATCAATGTTTTCACATTGATGTATGCCTTCACCTGATCATCTGGATCGATATTGATGATATTTTGAATGGCGCGGCCTTGCGATGTCTTTGTCCCTTCGGGCAATTCATATACTTTAACCCAGAAACAACGCCCTTTTTCGGTAAACAACAGCAAGGTATTGTGCATAGAAGCATGGAACAAATGCTCCAAGAAATCTTCATCACGGCGGGTAGAGCTTCCTTTAGCCCCTACTCCTCCCCTGCTCTGTGTCTTGAAATCGGCCAATGGCGTACGTTTGATGTATCCCATATGTGAAATGGTAATCACCATATCATCATCAGCATCGAAATCTTCCGGATTAAATTCTTCGGCTGTAGGTACAATTTCCGAACGACGTGCATCCCCATATTTTTGTTTGATCACCAACAGTTCGTCCTTGATGATGTTCATCCGCATTTCTTGGCTTGCCAATACTTCATTATAATAGGCTACCATTTTGGTCAATTCGTCATGTTCGGCTTGCAATTTCTCACGTTCCAGCCCGGTCAATGCACGCAAGCGCATATCTACAATTGATTGCGCTTGTATTTCGGACAATTGGAAACGATCCATCAAACCTTGCATGGCATCGGCAGGCGTTGATGATGCGCGGATAATTTGAATTACTTCATCAATGTTATCTTGTGCAATCAACAATCCTTCCAAAATGTGCAAGCGATCCAACGCCTTCTTCAAGTCAAATTCGGTACGGCGCACCACCACTTCATGGCGATGTTTGACGTAATAATGAATTAAATCCCTGATATTAAGCTGACGAGGACGCCCATCGACCAGAGCAACATTGTTGATGCTGAACGATGATTGAAGCGGTGTGTGCTTATATAGGTTGTTGAGTACAACGTTTGAATTGGCTTCCTTTTTAAGCTTCACAACAATACGCATCCCGTCCCTGTCCGATTCATCATTGACATAAGAGATACCTTCCAACTTCTTGTCATTTACTAATTCAGCAATGCGTTCAATCAGTTGTTCTTTATTGAGCTGATAAGGAATTTCAGTAAATACTATGACTTCACGGCCACTGGACTGTATTTCGATTTCCGAGCGGGCGCGTACAACAATCCGTCCACGTCCGGTTTCAAAAGCATCTTTAATTCCTTGAAGGCCTTGAATAATTGCGCCTGTAGGAAAATCAGGCCCTTTGATGTAGTGCATCAATCCTTCAATCGTGATGTCATTATTGTCTATATATGCAATAATTCCATCAATGGTTTCCGAAAGATTGTGCGGTGCCATGTTGGTAGCCATTCCTACGGCAATCCCTGATGCACCATTGACAATCAGATTGGGAAAACCCGAAGGCATCACCTTGGGTTCTTCAAGCGTATCATCAAAGTTAAACTGAAAGTCGACCGTATTTTTTTCGAGGTCAGCCATCATTTCTTCGGCTATTTTTTTCAAACGGGCTTCAGTATAACGCATCGCTGCAGGCGAATCTCCGTCCATCGAACCAAAGTTTCCTTGCCCATCAACCAAAGGATAGCGCAACGACCATGTTTGTGCCATACGCACCATAGCATCGTATACAGAAATATCTCCATGCGGATGATATTTACCAAGTACTTCCCCTACAATCCTCGCGGATTTTTTATGCGGCTTGTTCGACAAAACGCCTAATTCGGACATCCCGTACAACACCCTTCTGTGAACCGGTTTTAAACCATCGCGAACATCAGGCAATGCACGCGATACAATCACCGACATAGAGTAATCTATGTACGATGACCTCATCTCTTCTTCAATGTTGACGGGAATGATTCTCTCTTCTTGCATTTGAATTTTTATATTTTTAGAAATAACCCACTAAGGTAATATTTTTTACCGAAAAATTACATGATTTGGTATAGATAAGTTATCAACAAAAATGCGATTTGTTGATTAATAGTTAGTTGTAAATAATTAACGGGTTATCAATATAAATCGTTTAAACAAAACCATCTGTATATACCGGTGCGTTTAGAAAATGAGTCTCATTTAGTACTTTGGCTAAAGCCCTTGTAATAAACCAAATTTGTAACCGTCAGCTAAAACTGGACGGCAATGAAAAAACATGAAATTCATTGCCGTTGGATTTATCCAACGGATGATAAATGCAATATTATTAAGGCTTTAGCCAAATTTCGATTTAGAGGTTTTTTCCCAAACACACTACGAGTTTGTATATTTCTGATTATAAGCACTTTTAGAAGCAAAACAATGTTAATCATAAGACCAAATAATCAGAAAACGCTATAAGTCTATTTCGAAGGAGCTACCGTCCGAATATTTAACTCTTTTAATTGCTCATCAGATATTAAAGCAGGAGTATCGATCATCATATCGCGGCCTGCATTGTTTTTAGGGAAAGCAATTACATCGCGAATGCTATCCAAACCGGCAAACATGGAAGTTAAACGATCAAACCCAAAAGCAATGCCACCATGTGGCGGAGCGCCATATTTAAAGGCATTCATCAAAAATCCAAATTGATATTCGGCTTGTTCACGAGAAAATCCTAAGGTTTTGAACATGGTTTGCTGCAATTTTTCATCATGAATACGGATAGAACCGCCGCCTAATTCAACCCCATTGACCACACAATCGTATGCATTAGCCCGAATGCGCCCGGGGTCGCTTTCAAAGAAATGAATATCTTCCGGCTTGGGTGAAGTAAAGGGATGGTGCATGGCATAATAACGTTGTGTTTCTTCATCCCATTCAAATAAAGGAAAGTCGATTACCCAAAGAGGCACAAAAGTGTTTTTATCGCGAAGGCCACAGCGATTTCCCATTTCAAGGCGTAATTCGCTGAGTTGCCCCAATGTTTTATTCCGCTTTCCGGCCATCACAAATAACAAATCTCCGGGTTTTGCACCTAATAACGCTCCCCATTCTTGCAATTGTTCGGGAGAAAAGAATTTATCAACAGAAGACTGAACGCTTCCATCCTCACGGAATTTCACGTAAATCAATCCTTGTGCACCAATCTGCGGACGTTTTACAAAGTCAGTCAATTCATCGGCTTGTTTGCGGGTATATGAAGCGCATCCTATAGCACATATAGCGCCAACATAATCGGCATTGTCAAATACACTGAATCCTTTTCCTTTCGCAAGACCGGTTAATTCATGTATTTTCATATCGAAACGTAAATCGGGCTTATCGTTGCCATAAGAATTCATGGCTTCATCAAAGGTCATCCGGAAGAAGGGCTGATCAAAAGTAACGCCCTTGATTGTTTTAAACAAATGCTTGATCAAACCTTCAAACGTGTTTAAAATATCATCTTGTGTAACAAAAGACATTTCACAATCGATTTGTGTAAATTCCGGCTGCCTATCAGCACGTAAATCTTCATCACGAAAACATTTTACAATTTGAAAATAGCGATCGAAGCCTGCTACCATCAATATTTGTTTGAATGTTTGCGGAGATTGAGGCAAAGCATAAAATTGCCCCGGATTCATACGCGAAGGCACTACAAAATCACGAGCGCCTTCAGGTGTAGATTTAATTAAAACAGGTGTTTCTACTTCAAGAAAGCGTAAACTATCCAAATACTTACGTGTTTCCTGCGCAATCCGATGCCTTAATTCCAAATTGCTGCGTACAACATTCCGGCGCAAATCCAAATAACGGTATTTCATGCGTAATTCATCGCCACCATCGGTTTCGTCTTCAATGGTAAAGGGAGGAAGCACTGATTGATTTAATATGGTTAAGCGCTCTACCCATATTTCAACTTCTCCGGTAGGAATTTGGAGATTTTTGCTGCTGCGCTCGCGCACCGTCCCTTCTGCTTGTACCACATACTCACGGCCCAATTTGCGGGCTTCATCGCATAATGCCGCATTGACTTCCATATTAAAAAACAATTGGGTGATGCCGTAGCGGTCACGTAAATCAACGAAAGTCAAACCTCCCAAATCACGTGTGCGCTGCACCCATCCTGCCAATACTACTTTTTGCCCTACATGGCTGATATTTAATTCCCCGCAAGTATTTGTCCGATACATAAATAAACAATGGATAATTAATAATGAACAATGAATAATTCATAAAAGCACATCACCAGAAACATAAACCTTTTATTCATAAATATTTATGAGATGGCTATAAATCATTATTACAGAAATTATGAGGAACAAAGATAGATAAATCAATGGTTAATGATTAATGATTAATGATTAATGATTGATTCAATTAAAAATCAATTAATTATTATAACGAAAATGCGTAAAAACCCAACACGTTTCTTAATCAGATATTAAATTGCTCTTTTTCCAATGAACAAATTTCTTTATTCGTTACTTATTTTCTTTGTTTGCTACATGATTTACATATATCTACAACTCTATTTGCTAAAAAATCACAGAAAATAAATAATATTTGAAAAAACCCCCTTTAGGGGGTATAAAAAGCAGTTTTAGCAAATTACGTTTGCATCGTGAAATATTTAACAAATAAAAGTTTGGCTGATTACCAGTACAACGTTAAATAAAATTACTGAGTGATCCGATCAGGATCAAGAGATAAATAAAAAGACTGAACTAAATAATCATTAAATAATAACCATTAAAACTTTGTAAAAATGAAAAGCTATTCATACCATTTGCATCTGATTCTATGTTTGACTTTTCTTATGTTGACAAACAGATGCGGCAAAGACGGGGACGATGACCAAGGTGGCAAAAAAGAAACCGCCAAAACGACAGCGCCTACAGCGCCATCTTCATTATCTGCAACAGCAATATCAACAACGCAGATCGACCTTTCATGGAAGGACAATTCGGATAACGAAACCGGATTTAAGTTAGAACGCTCACTCGACGGCAGCTCCGGATGGACGGAAGTTGCTTCGCTTACTGCGAATACAACTACATATCAAAATACCGGATTAACTGCGGCAACAACCTATTATTACCGGGTTTGTGCGTATAATTCGGGAGGAAACTCAGGATATACACCCGTTGTAAATGCAAAAACCAATTCGTCACCACCTGCAGCCCCATCTGCATTGAGTGGTAAATCCATGTCAGCAACCCAAATCAACCTTTCATGGACAGATAACTCGAATGATGAGTCTGGCTTTAAGGTTGAATTTTCTTTGAACGGAACTTCCGGCTGGGCGGAAATCGCAACCGTTAACGCAAATACAACCACGTATCAACATACGGGATTGACTTCCGGAACAAAATATTATTACCGGGTATGCGCTTATAACGCAATTGGAAATTCAGAATTTTCAAATATATTGAATATTACAGCAGGTGCCTCGGCTCCTTCAGCACCAACCAATTTGGCCGCCAATGTCGCATCGGCAACGCAAATCAACCTTTCATGGACGGATAATTCCAACAACGAAACCGGATTTAAAGTAGAACGTTCATTCGATGGCAGCACCGGATGGGCAGAAATCGCAGCGCTCGCTGCAAATACGACTACTTACCAAAATACGGGATTAGTTGCTTCGACTAAATACTACTATCGCGTTTATGCCTACAATGCAGGAGGAAATTCAGAATATTCTAATATCCCAAATGCAACGACTTCAGCCGGAGCATCTGTGCCTGCCGCACCCACAAATTTAACGGCAACTGCGGCATCGGCAACACAAATCAATCTTGCCTGGGCAGATAAAGCCACCGACGAAACAGGATATAAGGTGGAATGGTCTTCAAATGGCACTTCCGGATGGACAATCATCACCACTTCTTTAGGTGCAAACACTACCAGTTTTCAACACACCGGTTTGACAGCGGGAACAACTTATTATTACAGAGTTTATGCCTACAACGCCAATGGCAATTCAGAATATTCGAATATAACCAATGCGGCAACACAAAGTTCCGGGACACTTCCCACGCTTACCACATCGGCTGTAACTTCTTATACCAGCACAACAGCCGTCATGGGTGGAAATATCACCAATGCGGGTACGCCGACTTATACTGAACGAGGAGTATGTTTTGCAACTACACACAATCCTACCACAAGCAACAATAAGACAGCTATAAGCGGCACCGGAACAGGAACTTTCAGCGCAAGCGTTACTTCCGGTTTGGCTGCCAACACCCTATATTATGTACGGGCTTACGCGATCAACTCGGCTGGTGTGGCTTATGGAAGCGAAGTGAGTTTTACCACACAAGCTGCACAAGCCGCTCCCATCCTGACAGGACCATCCACAACTGCAAGTGTTATCAACCTTTCATGGACGTACAACTGGCCGCAAGGTATTGTATCAACCAGTGATCACTACCAACTTGAATCATCATACAGTGCCACTTCTGGTTTCACAGTGCGAACATATTACACATATGAAGATAGAAGATCGCCTTTTACCGAACAAATCACCCCTGTTGCCGCAGATGTTGGAAAAACCATATATTTCAGGGTAAGGGCATTATCAGGTGGCAGTTTTACACCCTACAGCAATGTGGTAGGGGTATATGTAGAATCGCTCGCGGTAGCTCCCAATGCTCCATCCAATTTGGTAGCAGATGCAACCAGCCCTACTTCTGTAAAATTGACTTGGACCGATAATTCAAACAACGAAACCGGTTTCGAAATCCAACGAGCCAGCACAACAGTTTCCGGCCAATGGGTTACTGTATATACTACATCAGCCAATGCGACGTCATATACGCATACCGGCCTTAATGAAACCCATCCGGCATATCGGATAAGAGCTGTTAACGGGCCCGCCTATTCATCGTACTCCAACCAAGCGCTTCCTCCAGCTAAACTCAGGATTATCAATAATCTTTACAATGATAATGACGCAAACGGTTGGAAAAAGCTTAATGGAATTATCAGTGTTGCCATATCCCCCACTAATGTGGATATCGAAACCAATGCCGTCACATATGAAAAATATAATCGGAACAATTATTTATCATTACCCGGCAATATTATTTACCCATGTTATACCAGTACACCCACTTCTTCAAATTATGCAGATTTCCCGGTAGGCTCTTATGGTTATGGTGCCAACTACAAAATGCTTGTTATATGCGGATGGTGGGATTATTTTAACTTCTCATGGCAAAAACACTATACAACTATAACCAGAGGAACAAAGGGAGTTTGGGCAACAACGACTAATCATGCTTCTGGATATCACGTGGTTACAGCTACTCAAATCGGTTTACCACTCAAAGAATGATCACGGATTTATCCAAACCTCATTATTCGGCAAAGACAGCAAATTCTGCCGATCTCACAACCCTAACAGGCTTTTAAAGGCCTGTTAGGGTTATAAAATAATCAACCAATGAAAAAATTACCATTCATTTTATGTGTTATCGGATTACCGGTATTCTTCTTGGCCTCGTGTGGCAAAGACGATGACGATGAAATTGTAGACGAACATGCTGCAAAAATACAAGAATTCGTCATCGAACTCTCATCATATGCACGGGGAATTAAACCGAATTTTATTGTTATTCCGCAAAACGGATGCGAATTGGCATTTAATAATACCGACCCCGACGACGGATTGATGGCTTCGTATGCTCAAACCATTGACGGTATTGGCATCGAAGAACTTTTTTACGACGGATCACTGTCAGTTGATGATGAACGGTTATATATGCTTCGAAAACTAAAACCATCCCTCAAAATCATGGTTTCCGACTATGTATCCAAAAACGCCAACATGGCGGATGCTGTACAACGGAACAAAAACGAAGGTTTTATCAGCTTTCCGAGAAGCGTCGATAATTATGATTACATGCTAATTCCGGCAAGTGTGACAGACGCCAATACCAATAACATCCAAAAATTGGCGGATGCCCAAAATTACCTGTACATGATCAGTACGGATAATTACAATACCAGGCAAGCTATGATTACCGCGATTGCCGCCACCAATTACGATGTGGTATTGATCGATTTGTTTTTTGAAAGCTCTCCTCTTACATCAGCAGAGATTCAGCAATTGAAAACCAAAGCAAATGGAGGAAGCCGTTTGGTAATTGCATACATTAGTATTGGATCGGCCGAAAAGTATCGTTATTATTGGCAACAGGGATGGAAAATCGGAAATCCTCCGTGGTTGAAAAAGGGATATGAAGGTTATGAGGATGAAGTTTGGGTAGAATACTGGAATCCGGATTGGAGAAACATTATTTACGGAAACGACAATTCATACATCAAGAAAATTATTGACGCTGGGTTTGACGGCGCTTATCTGGATAATGTGGAAGCATATTATTTTCTT
>JAVBPN010000231.1:0-6396 GCA_031549585.1 Bacteroidales bacterium | reverse complement strand
ATTCCAAATCTAATTTAAACAAATCATTAGAGTTGGTCAAAGTACGGATTTCTAATCCCGCTTGTTTAAAATTTGCTTCAGCCAACGCAAAACCGTAACTAAAAATATCGACCATACCCAAAACTTCATTACCGGCCTTACGCACAGCTTCCACTGCGGCAAGGCTGCTACCGCCAGTAGATATTAAATCTTCCACTACCACCACTTTTTTCCCGGGCTCGAGATAACCTTCAATTTTATTCTCTAACCCATGTTCTTTTGCCGATGACCGAATGTATACAAAAGGAAGGCGTAACAAATCGGCCACTAGTGCACCTTGAGCAATAGCTCCTGTAGCAACCCCGGCAATGATATCTACTTGTGGATAATAATTACGACTGGTACTTGCCAAAGCATTTTTGATGGCATCGCGTATTTCGGGGAAACTCAGTGTGCGGCGATTATCGCAATATATTGGTGATTTCCACCCGGATGCCCAAGTAAAAGGTTTTGTTGGTTCTAACTTAATTGACTTACTTTGTAACAAGTAATTTGCAATGTTTTTTTCTATGTCAGACATGAATCGTGAAATTAAAATATACTTCAATGACCGGATTGCTACTTTGACGGACAAAGATACTAAAAGCTCTACAATTGACAATCGGCAAATTCATGTATTTAAATCCCAGAAATTACTTGAAAAAGAATTGACCCAATTTGAAAAATCTGAGAACCGTTATTTGTACCTTGTTCACCCCGATATACAACAACTATTGAAAAATGTGATCGCCTGTTACAAATATATCGAAGCAGCCGGCGGATTGGTCACGCTTCCAGACAAACGCATGTTATTTATTAATCGCTTGGGAAAATGGGATTTACCTAAAGGAAAGAAAGAAAAAAACGAATCATTGGAAAAAACAGCAATTCGCGAAGTGAAAGAAGAATGCGGGTTACATGAAGAATTGAAAATTGTTTCCCATTTGACGGATACATACCATACATACGAACAAAAAGGCAACCGTATCCTAAAATGTACTTCATGGTTTATCATGTCATATAGCGGAAACGATTTAACATTATCGCCACAAGTTGAAGAAAATATCACGGATGCAATGTGGTTACCGGCGGAACAATTGAATTTGGTGATGGAAAATACGTATGAGTCCATCAAACAGGTGATAGATTGTTACCAAACATATTTACAAAACGCCCATTGTTCTTAAAACAAGCACAAAAAGAAAGATGGTCAGGCTTGAGCCGATAGTCGTCAGTACCACAATTTGTCCGGATAACTCACCATCGCACCCCATATTCTCTGCCATAATGTAACTGCTCACAGCCGTTGGTGTGGCGAAAATGCATAATAGAACACTTAAATCGATTGCCCGGAATCCGGCATACACAAAAATTGATATGGCAATTACTGGTACAACAACCAAGCGAGTGATTGTTGCCGATAAGACCAAACGAATGTTATTGCGCAAACTTTTGAACTTAAATTCTCCACCCATCAACACCAAAGCAAGAGGTGACGCAGCCATCGCCAAATCGCCAACCGGTTTGTCAATAAATGTAGGAAGCGGAATCGAAAAAATGCCGAATAATAAGCCAAAGGAACAACCAATTATTAATGGATTCTGTACAATCCCCAATGTCAATGATTTGATAGAAACATGCTTTCGATCTTCCGAAAAAATAGACAATATAATAACAGCGGCTATATTGTAAAACGGGATCATAATCCCCATAAGCATGGATATAGAAAGCGCAGCATCCTGTCCATACATGCCCGTCGCCAACGGCATGCCGTATATTAAAAAATTACTCCGATAAATACCTTGTATCATGCTACCTATTCTTCCCCGTTTCTTGACAAATAAAGGAACAATGCAAAAAGAGAGCAGGATGACAATAGCAATTCCAATCACGGCTGTGTAGATCAACTTCAAATTGTTGATTTCACCATGAAAAGTTGAACGGATATTTTGAAATAGCATTAAAGGTAGCAGCAACTTGAAAGTGAACTGGGTAGCTTCCGAGAGAAAGGTATCCGACACAAAATGGATTTGCCTCATTATGTAGCCAACAGCAATCAATAAAAAAAGCGGAGCAACAGCATTGATCGAAAAGAACAAATGTTCCATAGAAAATAGTTAAGAAAGCCACATGGTGATCTACAAGGCTCTATGTAGCGAAATCAGACCGATTTCTATTAATCATACTTACGCTTAGCAAACCACAACTCTATCAGAGATAGGTTAACAGAAATCAAGGTATAATTTTCTACAATCCCTCCTCTTCCTCCAGAGGCGCTATGCCCGAAATTTGCAGCAATATTGATGTATGAACGATTGCGAAATGGCAACCCGACACCCACTGATAAGGAATAATCGTCTACTTGATGACCATTCACTTTTAAATACGATTGATTGTAAGAACCTCCTATTTGATAACGCATAATTTGCAAATAGTTGGTAGCCATAGCCGGTTTGGGAGTAACCTGTATACCAACACTGTACAAGTGACTATTAGTATATGAAATACCTGATTGCAAGGAATGATCTACACCCCAATTTTGATATTTATAATCCGCGGCTATTACCCATTCAGAACGGTTTTTATAACGCGACAGGGAAAAACCAAAGCCATAGGTTGTTGGAATATAAGCATAGGTATATCCATCTCCTTGATCTTTAAGAACAGAGCTACCACTCGATACGGTTTCATGATGATTGAGCTTGATTTTATCCTGATAACCATATATTCCACCCACAGTTAATATACTATGCCCTATCAGACGCGAATATTGTAGTCCGAAATCAAAGTGTACCTTATTGACTGAAGAAGTCCTTTGTATATACAAAGCTGATGCATCTTCGTTAGCATTGATAGACCCGAAATAATAACCGGCTGATACGCCCAATGAAAAACCACGGAACAGCTCTATCGCATTTCCCCAATAAAATTGATTGATTCCTCCATCGCCTGTGTATCTCACATTGAAGAACTCACTAGTGCCTTCAATGGCTTGCGGAGCGACTACATCATATCCCACACTGCTATATGGGCTAAGTCCAACGCTGGTTGTCCATCTCTTAGCAACTCTGAATCCAACAGACAAATTTTTAAAGTTGAAATCCGTCACATGTTCACGTTCGGTCTTGGTAGAATATGTAGCAAGTTTCAAAGCTCCGGTAAAATCAAGAATAAAAGTCAACGTATCTATGCCACTCAAACCCGCAGGATTACTTCGATTCAAAAAATTCACCGATTTCATACCAATACCGACATTTCCCATACCGGTGGTACGTCCAAAGTCACGTGTTTCGATTTCACCAATCCCGAATATTGAATAAGGCGAACTCGTACTATTTTGTGCTCCCACATTTATACATGCCGCCAATAGGACAGCACAAAAGAAATAAAAAGAATATCTGCTGATCATTGAATCGAAGAATTGTAGATGCTGCATGTTATTTGCAATTCGATACGATATGCTTTGCTTTGCAGCTCACTCCTATGAAAATATTTTTGGTCGCCAAATACAAGCCTCTCTAGGGTCAAGAATGAAGTTGTTTGTTCCAAAGGCGTAACAAGGTTTATCGCCCATTTACTGTATCCGGTTGCGCCCATTTGTGTTTGAATAAAACTAGTAATATCAAACTGATAAGATGGATTATCATAATATCTATAGTTACTTGGCAAATTCCCTGTTAACGAATACCCCCTAGAATCCTTCATGATGTAATCACTTAACATGTTTTTAGTCGGATCTTGTTCGTACATGTTTAATGTCATGGGCAGCGGAACTGTGTCATATGAATTTCTCAATGGACGAACGACTAATACTGCCTTTTGAATCACCACAATTTCACCTAAAGCAATTAGATTATTTAAATGAGGAAACTCAATGCGCGTATAAAGAGTCGTTCCACTCTGGATCACTGCTTTATGCCCCGTCTGCTCCGATGGAACCGGATCATCTTTCGAGGAAGCGGGAAACTGCGGGAGCCTATCAATTGTATATTGATCGAATTGATTTATCGGATTCAAAGGGAATGTAAAAGTTTTTTTGACTTTCGTTCCTTGTGAAATATGATAGTAGACTCTAATAAAACAAGATGTATCTGAGGCGACAAATCCATGTACCGCTCCACTTCCAGCACCTCCTTCAAGGGCAACACCAGGAAATGTTTTATTGAAATTTGCCGTATTCATAGCGGTTTCTTCCTTGTAAATGCCATTAAACAAATTCAAACCGAAATTATCATCCAAACGAATTTCAACGTTTTCTTTTTTGCCTACCCTCACTTTAGCTGTTGTATTAGCAATATCGTTACCCGTTGAAAGCGACGATGTAGAATACAGGTATCCTTTATTAGTCGTTCGGTAAGGCTCTATTTCTTCTGTCAATAATGATACTTTAAAAGACGCCAATTTTGTAGTATCACCATAATACGAACCATTGGGCGCCAATATCAAAGTTGTAGAATCATATACCGCATATTTATCCGTTTCCGTATCAAACGTCCGGTCAAATTCCAAATATGCCCGTGAACTAAATTTTCCAATTTCAGGATCATTATAATATCCTGAAAATATAACGCCCCGGTTAGATGTGACAACCGAATCTCCCATCAACATGGTATACAACTTGACGGAAACTGTGTCTATATAAATACTCCGGGTATGCGGATCAGACAGATAAGAACCAATACTAAAATCATCGTTTTTACACGAACCCACTAAAAGGGAAATCAACAATGCAATCCCTGCAATTTTGTACATATTAACTATATAAACCCGTAATTTCGGGATTTTAATTACAAACATCCTGTATAAATTTGAACCCCCTTGCGCAATATAATATGCTGAGGTTTCTCTACTGATTTAAGGGAAGCGCGTTGTGGAAATTGACCTGTCTCAATATATTGAAGCGCCGCTTCCAAACACGCTTCTCCTCTTCCAAAATCATGCCCCAAATCGTCAGTTTCCTGAAAATTAGGTGCAATCCCTCCAAAAAAATTCCCATTTCCACTTATATTATCTATCCGAAAACAAATGGGGGCGATTGCCCATTGCGGATTTTTATCGGGATACCTAAAAACAAACATGCCAACAGGCTTTCCATGAGTTACACTCCCAATCGTGATAACGTCTAAAAACGGTTTCATGTTATTGATCACCTCCTCACTGGCCGATGCAGTTTCTTCAGAGGTAATCACAAACAATCGTTGCAAATCTAACGCATTACTATTGCGTTTTATTTTACGGATGAAATTTTCTTGCCAAACTTTTTGAGTAAATTCACTAAAAACATATTGAGCATAATCAATGCTATCCCCCTTTTTATATTGAGTTGGGATCTGAGCCGGTACCAAAAATTCGGCCATTTTTTCTGCTACATCTACATCTCCTCCTCCATTATAGCGAAAATCCAATATCATTTCGTCTACATCTTGAAGCTCTGCTAATTTATTTTTCAAATTTTCTTCAGATGCCGAAATGAAACTATTATATGCCAGATAACCTACTTTTTTAACATTTCCACTACCAACATTATACGTTGTTGCACATAAAATCGGATTAATTTTAAAAACGGCCATACTAATTGTTTTTTCCGGCAACACATTTCCCTCTCTGTCAGCAAATACTAATGAAACCGACGACTTATTCAGTTCATCACCTATAGTAGCATTCGTTAATGATGAAATATTTTGTCCGTTTATCTTAAGTATTTTAAATCCTCTTTCCACACCAGCCAAAGCCATTGGAGAATTCTCATAAACAAAAAAAACAGTAATCGATGTGCCTGTTTTACCACAATAAAAACCATAAGAGTTATACTCTCCTTCAACAAGTATACTATTAACCGTATTGTAATCTCCTATAAAACTCCAACGATCATAAGCGGTAGCATACATGGGAGCTTTCGCTTGGGTATATAACAAAGATTTAAAATACTTATCCGGAGCAATATCAGGAACACTTTTATAAGTCTGACCGTCTGCTTCGATCAAATCATCAAATATTTCAATATTCCAATAATAAGTATATGTCATAATCTCCTGCACAGCCTTATTGGTCGTCATATCCACCGTATCTTTCTGCGTACCCGAATCGTCTTCGCACCCCCAGAAAAGAATGCATGATATGGCTAACAGGAAATATCCCCAATACCAATTTTTAATTGTTATTTGATTTAGCACCATAATACTTCGGATTTAATATAACCTACAAACCAATAACCTTTTTTCATGATCTGGAAATATTTTAGATAAAATCCTATTATTTGTCAACATATTTGTCTTTTTTATCTTTTAATAAATACATGGAAAAATAAAGTATTTTAAACACGAAAAATCGCCTTGTAAAGACAAAAAAGTCAATTTCGTAGAATATATTTTGATATCT
>JAVBPN010000017.1:0-3159 GCA_031549585.1 Bacteroidales bacterium | reverse complement strand
GTTCCAACTTCAACGCCAGTAATAAAATGTTGCCCATTAAACGATGCTTCAACAACCAATTGTACCTTCTTTTTATGCAAGTCCAGCACGTTGTCTTTGTTGATCTTAACCAACAGCAAATCATTTTCCGTTTTGCGAATCACATCTATTTCTTTGATGGTCATGTTGGGCAAAACAATATCCTGAAAAAGCAAAATATTTGTTGTATCGCTGGTTCTTGGCGAATAATTCTCAAAATAACCCTCTTCTCCATAAAAAAGGTTATTCCATTTATTGTCCATACTCTTGTTAGGCAACTTTTCGGAGAAGTTTGCCCGAATAAAATGCGCTAACTTGTAGGTGGCGACTAACGATCCCAGATAAGTCATATGTTGATTTGCCCGTACTGTATTTTCGAAGCATTCGGGAACAAAAGCATCATAATCGTAAGGAGATTGCATGTCAAGCCACTTCGGATTGTATGGCGACAAATCTTCATTTAATCTTGATTTCCAGACATCATAATTTTGTATGTGCCGATGATACATGGGAAGGGTCAAGAAAATTAATTCGATGTCATTTTCACGACACAAATCCACCGTCTTTTTAATGTATTCTTTGGCTTCGTCACTTATACTGAAATCATTGCCATCGACAATAGATGCAGCACCCGGAATATCATATTTCCGTAAAGTTGAATCTGCCATTCCTGTTGTAAAGGAGACAAAACGCCCTAAATAAAGCTTACCATCGTCTTTTGATTTTTGAGGCTGTGTATTTTTCTTTATTTGTTCCCTGTTTGTAAAGATAAAATTATGATTTCTGATCGTATTCGACCATGCGGCCAAATAATGGTCGGAAGTAAAAAGCACAGGCGTCGACGAAAGTTTTTGCGAAACGTTTCTCCGCGCATAAAAACTTTGAAACTCGTCGGATAAAGCCCCATCAACCAACTCGTGCGATTGATAATCCCTAATAGCATACGTTTCAACAATCGCTATTTTAGGCTTGCAGACAGCTATCGCTTCTTTTAAACAATAATAAGCATCAGTCAGATAAGTGCCGGGAGCTGCCAAGATAAAGCAATTAGCGCCTAATGCACAGGAAAGATTTGTCGGATTAATACCCGTGTATAAATGAGAATTTCCAACCAATACAATATCCACATCTTGATCTTTTGTGAATTTATAATACGCATTCCATTTGCGCTGTGTGTGGTTATTGCTGTCATCAGGAGCAAACCAATCCTTTGAATCAGTATAACACACAGCCCCAGTAATAATAATTACCACAACCATCACTTTTATGAGAATTGCCCAGATAGATTTAGGTTTAGTTACCCGAACAGGCTGCTGTACCGGTTTCTTAGGTGGATGATTCTTTTTATGATGTTTGGATGACATAGCTTAAAATTGGAAATAAATAAAACTATTATCATTCGCTGTCCCGTATGAGCCCAAATAAACAATTGCCAAAACCAATATCAGATATACACTCCACCGAACGACTGCATGGGTTGCATAAAATTTTCGCAATATGCGTTCTCCATATTTTTCAACCAAGACCTCATACAACATCAGAGCTATCAGCAAATAAACTGAAAATTTAAATTCTTCTGCATTGAGCCCGAATTGGTATAACGATTCCGATGCGCTGAAACCTATGCTTTTGAAAACCTCAATGGCTTCGGGAAGTGTTGGCACCCGAAAGAAAATAAGGGATAAAGCCCAACATGAAAATATCAAAACCGGACTGACGATCCTCTTGAATCCGGTAGATTTTTCCAACCGGAATATCCGGTCGAAAATGATCATGAATAAGGCATTGATGATGCCCCAAATGACAAAGTTCCATGAAGCCCCATGCCATAGCCCGCTTAATGTAAATACAATCAGGACATTTACAATTGTTCTTATTGCCCCTTTCCGGTTACCGCCCAATGGAATATAGACATAGTCGCGAAACCACGACGAAAGGGTAATGTGCCAACGAGTCCAAAATTCGGAGAAAGAACCGGATAAGTATGGCCTCTTGAAATTGGTTGAAAGGTGAAAACCAAGTATGCGTGCTGAACCAATTGCAATATCGGAATATGCAGAAAAATCGAAATAAAGTTGAAATGCAAAAAAGATAACCGCATACAGTAATGTCAATCCACTCGCAGCCGTAATATCTCCATAAGCAGCATCTATAAAAATGGCAATGCGGTCGGCAATGACAATCTTTTTAAACAGGCCAAAAGCGATGAGCAACAATCCTCTTCGGGTTGCATCATAGTCAAACTTTTTCTTGTCATCAAATTGTGGCAATAAATTTCGCGCCCTTTCAATGGGACCAGCCACCAATTGAGGGAAAAAACTGACAAACGCACAAAAATTGATGATTTTTGTGGTAGGCTCAAACTTGCGATAATAAATATCTATAATATAGCTTAGCGATTGGAAAGTATAGAAGCTAACCCCAACCGGCAATATGATATTCAGCGGCGTATAATTAAATTCTTTGCCAAAGAGCGTGAATGTATCAATAAAGCTTTCAATGAAGAAGTTATAATATTTGAAGAATCCTAAAATTCCTAAATTAACCACTAAACTGATGATCAGGAATAGTTTTCGTTTGCTTTTATCCTCCGTCTTGCCTAATTGCAATCCGAGGCAAAAATCGACCACTGAACTAAGGGCTATCAGTGGAAGGAAACGCCAGTCCCAAAATCCGTAAAAGATATAGCTGGAAACAAGTAAGAAAATATTACGAAGCGTAACGTTTTTGTTGAAAATAAACCAATATAAGAGGTATACTATTGGTAAGAATACAGCAAAATCGAATGAATTGAATAACATAATATACGCCTTTTGATCAAACAAGTAGAGTCCACACATTCAACTCAAACCCGGATCACTTTCCCATGTAAATTAAAAAATGAGCCAACAAAGTTAGTAGATAAAATGAAAATGCCTAAGTGTACACAACAAAAAAGAGTCTGTATAAAATGCCGGAAATAGGCGTCATTGCGAACCCGAAGGGTGAAGCAATCTTCTATTGAACCCTAAGAGGTTATCTAAATTTTGAATTCAAAAAAGTTTTTGGATTACTTCGTCCTTGTTCCTCTTCCTCGTAAATAACGTCAATATTACGTCATTGCGAGACGATAGCCGAAGCAACTAAGCGGAAGCGATCTCA
>JAVBPN010000373.1:0-6904 GCA_031549585.1 Bacteroidales bacterium | reverse complement strand
CTGCATATCAATTTTATTGCGATAAAGATTTGTCGAATGCACACAGCGCCGAAGTTGATGCGCGGGCAACTTATGATGTCCTCCGTGCACAATTGGATAAATATACCGATTTGCCCAACCAGATAGACCAATTATCTGAATTTGCTGCTCATACAAGGATGGCTGATTTTGTGGGGCGTATTGCATATAACGATAAAGATGAAGAAGTTTTTAACTTTGGTAAATATAAAGGGCAAACCGTAGAGTCTGTGTTGGCTAAAGATCCATCATATTATTCATGGATGATGAATGGGGATTTTCCAATGTACACGAAAAATGTGTTGACTGCGATTAAATTAAGAAATTTTAAAAAATAGTCATACGATTTACTTACCTTTTCGGTTCATTAATTTGATGAATATGAAAATCAAAACATTCGTAATTGTGTTCTTAGCCTTTTGTTATACGGCATCGGCTCAGAAATTGGTTTTAAAGAACGCAACCGATTCGTTGAGTTATGCAATGGGTGTTACTTTTGGACAAAATGTGCAGGCAGCTGGTATTAAAGATATTAATGGTAAGTTGTTTGCTGATGCAATTCAAAGTGTTTTGCAAGGAAAAATGAGTATGACTTATGAAGATGCTTCGATTATTATCAATACATATTTTGCAACAATGCAGAAAACGCAATCGGAGAAAAATTTAAAAGAAGGTCAAGCTTTTTTATCGGCTAATAGAACTAAACCCGGAGTAGTCACTTTACCAAGCGGATTACAATATAAAATTATCAAGGAAGGAAATGGCCCAAAACCTTTGGCTACAAGCGATGTAACTGTTCATTATCACGGTACATTAATTAATGGGACTGTTTTTGATAGTTCGGTAGAACGGGGAAGCCCGGTTGAGTTGGCTGTGAACAGAGTAATACAAGGATGGCAAGATGCATTGCAATTAATGCCTGTTGGCTCTAAGTGGATCTTATATATACCTGCTGACTTAGGATATGGAGCTTCTGCAACTGGTCCTATTGAACCCAATTCTACATTAATCTTTGAAGTAGAATTAATATCAATCAATTAGTTTATGATTTTTTAACAAGCGTCGATGACGCTTTTTTCTAATTTTACCAAAAATTTTAACCCAATAAATCAAATGAAGAAAGTCGCATTTTATGCATGTGTAGTGGTACTTGTTTTATCATCTTGCAAAGGAGGTTTTTCCCCAAAAGACGTAAAATTGACAAATGAAGCTGATACAGCGTCTTATTACATCGGTTATTCGATCGGACAACAATTATTTTCAAGTGGTATCAGCGATATTAAAAATGAAGCTGTGGTGAAAGGAATGCAAGATGCGTTCGATGAGGTTGAATTATCAATGGCTGAAATGCAATTGTTCATGCAAGAATATTTTACAAAAATGCAGGAACGTCAAAGCGAAGAATCCTTAGCTGCGGGTAAAACATTTTTGGAAAGCAATAAAACCAAGTCGGGAGTGGTTACTTTGCCGGATGGTCTACAATACAAAGTGATTAAGGAAGGTAGCGGCATTAAACCCGGACTTGAAGACGAGGTAGATGTGATTTATCACGGTACTTTGGTAGATGGAACGGTTTTCGACAGTACGAAAGAAAGAGGCGATACAGCTTTATTTGCTGTTAATGGAATGATCCCTGGATTTACAGAAGCATTAATGTTGATGAACGAAGGATCAATTTGGGAAGTATATATTCCTAGCGATTTGGCATATGGCCCACAAGGAAGAGGCGCAATTAAACCCAACAGCGTTTTGATTTTTGAACTAAATATGGTTAAAGTCCATAAGAGCGAATAAGATATGATACTTTAATAAAAAAACCACCGGATAGGTGGTTTTTTTATTGGTATACATTTTACTTTCTATTCTTTTAGCTTGCGATAGCGAATTCTTTTAGGCCCTTCATCGCCCAATCGTTTTTTCCGGTTTTCTTCATACTCTGAATAAGAACCTTCAAAGAAATAGACTTGCGAATCACCTTCAAAAGCAAGTATATGGGTTGCAATACGGTCTAAAAACCAACGGTCGTGCGAAATAACTACGGCACATCCGGCAAAACTTTCGAGGCCTTCTTCCAAGGCACGCAAAGTGTTGACATCTATGTCGTTGGTCGGTTCGTCCAATAACAATACGTTGCCCTCTTCTTTTAAAGCAATGGCTAAATGAAGCCGGTTACGCTCACCACCCGATAATATACCACATTTCTTTTCCTGATCAGCACCACTGAAATTGAAACGAGCTACGTATGCACGGGCATTAACCGATTTACCTCCCAATGGAATCAGTTCGCTATCTTTAGAAATTACTTGGTAAACGGTTTTTTCAGGATCAATATCTTTATGGCTTTGATCTACATAAGCGATTTTCACTGTTTCACCTACTTCAAACGTGCCGCTGTCCGGTTTCTCGATACCCATAATCAAACGGAAAAGGGTTGTTTTTCCTGCTCCATTAGGGCCTATTACACCGACAATTCCTGCTGGAGGTAATTTGAATGTCAAATGTTCGAATAATAACCTATCACCGTAAGCTTTAGATACCTCGTGTACGTCGATTACCTTATCACCCAAGCGAGGACCGTTAGGAATGTATATTTCGAGCTTTTCTTCTTTTTGCTTGGTATCCTCATTCAACATTTTGTCATATGCCGACAAACGCGCTTTGGCTTTGGCATGACGTGCCTTGGGCGCCATTCTTACCCATTCCAATTCTCGTTCAAGAGTCTTGCGGCGTTTGCTTTCTTGCTTTTCTTCTTCGGCCATGCGTTTGGTCTTTTGTTCTAACCAAGATGTGTAGTTGCCTTTCCACGGAATCCCTTCACCACGGTCGAGTTCTAATATCCACCCTGCCACATTATCCAAGAAATAACGGTCGTGGGTGATGGCAATTACCGTTCCTTTGTATTGTTGCAAGTGCATTTCAAGCCACTGTATAGATTCGGCGTCCAAATGGTTGGTTGGTTCGTCAAGCAGTAGAATATCAGGCTCTTTCAGCATAAGCCGGCACAATGCAACCCTCCGGCGTTCTCCTCCCGAAAGAATAGATATAGGAGCATCGCCATCTGGACAACGAAGCGCATCCATGGCGCGTTCCAACTTGCTGTCAAGCTCCCATCCTCCGACATGTTCTATTTTTTCGGTCAGTTCTCCTTGACGAATAATCAGTTGATTCATCTCGTCGTCGCTCATTGGTTCCATGAAACGATTGTTGACCTCTTCGTATTCTTTCATTAAATCAACGATTTCTTGCACGCCCTCCTGTACAATTTCTTTGACGGTCTTGCTTTCGTCCAGATGGGGTTCTTGTTCCAAGTAACCAACCGAATATCCTTGAGCAAAAACGACTTCTCCCTGATATGATTTTTCTATACCGGCAATGATTTTCAGTAATGTGGATTTACCCGAACCGTTTAACCCGATGATGCCGATTTTAGCTCCATAGAAAAAGGAAAGGTATATATCTTTTAATACTTGTTTGTGTGGCGGAAAGGTTTTGCTGACTCCCACCATCGAAAAAATAATCTTTTTATCGTCTGACATTATTATATGTTAATTGATTACTATTGAATTATTCTAAATCGTAAATATGATAGATTTGGCGCAAAAGTAAGCAAAATAAATGAGCTGGATTGTCCGGAAAAACTAAAACTCAAAACGGCATTTTAAGCAGTTGAATTTTAACATTTATTACCATTTCATGTTGCATGTATATGTTATATTTGCGATGTTATTTGTTGAAGCATGCGAAAAATTTATTGTTTCTTTTTTATGATGTGTGGAGTTTCATCTGTGATACAAGCACAAAATCCTGTAGGGCAATTGCCGGATCAATTTCAGTCATACCAAGTATCTGAAAAATTAAGCTATACAGACAAAAATCTTTTTGAATACATAAATGGCGGTGCAGAAATGTACCGGTCTTATGGTTTGATTGGTATGGAAGGACGTAAATATGCGGCGGAAAACCTTCCTGAAGTATCAATTGATGTATATGAAATGACCGAAGCTAAGAATGCTTTTGGCATATTCACCCAAAGTAGGGATCGGGAGGAATATGATTATGGGCAAGGATCGCAAAGTATGTCTGATGCCATTATATTTTGGAAGGATCGGTATTTTGTTGTGATCAGTACGGCCAAAGTTGTGCAACAAAGTGACCAAGCAATTAAGTATTTTGCTTCAGCTATTGATAAGGCTATTCCCCAGAAAGGAAAAATACCTGATATTGTCGGATGCCTGCCGGAACAAAATTTAGCTCCGGCTGGAGTTTTGTATTTTCATCATTATATATGGCTGAATGCTTATTTATTTATAGCTGATTATAATATTATCAATATCAATGATCAGGCAGATGCTGTATTGGCTAAATACGGAACTCCTGAGTCACGGTCTTATCTTTTGTTAGCTGCATATCCAAATGGAGAAACTGCTAAGAAAGGATATGAACAATTGAAGCAAAAGTTTGCTCCTGAAGCAAAGGCCAATGAAAGTGTCCAAATAGAAGATAAAAAATGGGTGAAGGTTTGGATGAAAGGCAATAAATTGGGAGCTATTTTTAATGGAAATACAAAAGAAGTAACAGAACAATTATATCAATCGGCATTTAATAAAATGTAAAAACACCTTTATTATGAACACATTGACTCGTCGTGACTTGTTGAAAAAGTCGGCAGCGATTGCAGCAGGAAGTGCTTTGTTTCTCAATCGCCCTATCGAAGCATGGGCTAGTGAAGAACAGGCTAAAACAAAAGTTGTGTTGATACGGAATCAACAATTGTTTGCCAAAGGCGATAGCCCAGATTCTGCTGTTGCCAAGCAAATGCTCGATCAGGCTTTATGCGATCTCACAGGAAAAACAGATGCAGCCCAAGCGTGGGCATCCATCCTAAAACCTACTGATATTGTTGGCATTAAGACCAATGGTTGGAATAGTTTGCCTACGCCTGCAGTACTCGAGGCCGCTTTGAAAGAGAGAGTTCTTGGAGTTGGCGTAAAGGAAGAAAATATGAGCGTCGATGACAGGAACGTTATGACCAATCCTGTATTTCAAAAATCGACGGCATTGATTAATATACGTCCTATGCGTACACATGCGTGGTCGGGAGTGGGGACGTTAATCAAGAATTATATCATGTTTGTGGATAATCGTCCATCATATCACGATGATTCTTGTGCTAGTTTGGCCTCAATATATGATGCTCCCATGGTGAAAGGAAAAACCCGCTTGCACATATTGGTAATGTTTACTCCTCAATTTCATCATTTGACTGCGACAAGTTTTTCTGAAGAATATGTTTGGAAATATAGCGGCTTATTGATGGGATTTGATCCTGTGGCAGTTGATTCAGTCGGCTTGCGTATCATTGAAGCCAAGCGGAATGAATATTTTAAAGAATACAAACCGTTAAATCCGCCTGCCAAGCATATTGAGTTGGCTGATACACGCTACCATCTTGGTACTGCTGATCCGGCCAAAATTAACTTAGTCAAATTAGGTTGGGATAGTGATTCTTATGTATAGGTTTTGATTAAAGGTGTGGGCTTGAAACAAAACTTTAGTTTTGTTATGTCCATAAAAAAAGCGCCGATCAAGGCGCTTTTTTGTTTCTATATACGAATATTTATTCGGCGGATTCTTTAGAGTCAGTTGATTCTTCAGTTGCGGGAACTTCTGTAGCCTCTACTGTTTCAGGAGTTTCAGCAACTTCTGCTGTAGGAGTTTCGACAGGTTCTTCTGTTTTAGGCTCTTCTACTGCTAATTTTGCTGCTACTTTCTTAGCTAACTTTTCATTAGCTTTTACCTCTTCCTCATGACGTTTTCTATCCGATTCGTTTTTCGTTTTCGTTACATTGTTTTTCAACGATTCGATTTTGGCTTGTTTTTCGTTTTGCCATTTGTCAAAACGAGTTTGCGCTTCCGCTTCAGAAAATGCACCTTTTTTTACTCCTTCGAGTAAGTGTTTTTTCATTAGAACACCTTCGTGAGAAAGAATATTTCTACATGTTTCGGTAGGTTGGGCTCCGTTGTTCAACCAAGTAAGGGCTTTGTCGAAATTCAATTCAACGGTAGCCGGATGTGTGTTCGGATCATACGAACCCAATCTTTCGATATACTTGCCATCCCGTGGCGCCCTGCTATCAGCCGCAACAATATGATAAAAAGGGTGTCCTTTCTTTCCTTGTCTGGTTAATCTGATCTTTACAGGCATAATTATTTTATTAAATGATTTAAAAAAGAGGTGCAAAGGTAGGATGTTTTTTCAATTTTCACACAGTAGTGAAAAATAATATTCAAAAATGAAGAAAGTATACAGATTAACAAAATAAATTATACCTTTGCACTCCGTATTTTCAAGACGTTAATACGATACTCTGTTGTTTTTTAAATAGTTAAATCAATAAATAGTGGATACTTTGAGTTATAAAACAGTTTCAGCCAATAAGGCGACTGTGAATAAAGAATGGGTGATTGTAGACGCTCAGAACGAAGTGGTAGGCCGCTTGAGCGCTAAGATAGCAATGGTGCTCAGGGGCAAACACAAGCCCAGCTATACACCTCACGTTGATTGTGGCGATAATGTGATCGTGATCAATGCGGAAAAGGTGCGCTTTACCGGCAATAAATGGGCTAAGAAAGAATATGTCCGCCATACCGGATATCCCGGAGGGCAAAGAGTGATTACAGCACAAAACCTTTTGGCTAAAAATGCCATTGCTATTGTCGAAAAATCAGTAAAAGGCATGTTGCCGAAGAATAAATTAGGTGCGGATATTTACCGTAATCTTCATGTTTATGTGGGAACAGAACATCCGCATGAAGCACAGCAACCGAAAACAATCAATCTTAATACCGTTAGATAAACTATGGAAATTATAAATGCTATTGGAAG
>JAVBPN010000182.1:0-5197 GCA_031549585.1 Bacteroidales bacterium | reverse complement strand
TTTTCAGAAATTTAGCATTTTAACGTATTTATTTGATTATCAATCAGAATGATTTCAACTAAATAAAACATACAAATTATGAAATGGTATTATCCTGTGTTACTAATTATGTTGGTGGTTGCATGTTCCAACCCTCGTCCCACAAAAAGTTGTGATATTTATGCTGAAGCCATTGATCCCGCTCCCGATACACTTGCCGATTGGAGCAAGGTATCCAAAAATTTGAATGTATCGTTTGGCAATATAGATACTCGCTATGCCAAATCATCCATCCCAGTGACGGAAAAAATTACTGTATGGAAAGGAAATGGTTGGCGTGGCGAAAGGATTTCTGCACAAGTAGTGTTGTGGTCGACAACAGATATTGAGCAAGTAGAATGTGAGTTTACCTCTTTTCGCTCAGGCGAAAATACATTAGATGTCAACATTGCTCAAGCACGTTTTATCCGATATGTATTGACCGATATTTTCGAACCCGGCTGCGGATACCGCAAACCCGAAGATTTTCCGGTTTCGTTGGCTGCCGATATGCTCGATACGCTTAGTTGTTTCAATCTCGAAGCCAAAACGACACGCCCTGTATGGTTGACATTTGATATCCCTGCGGATGCTAAACCCGGTGTTTACACAAGCACTTTAACTATTTATGCGCGAAAACAGAAAATGCAAAAATTGGATATTAATCTTGAAGTGTTGCCTCAAACACTCCCAGAAGCAAAAGATTGGCACTTCCATTTGGATATGTGGCAACATCCTTCGGCTGTGGCGCGTATTAATAATGTGAAACTTTGGTCGGAAGAACATTGGAAATTATTGGAAATACCGATGAAAATGTTAGCTGATGCCGGGCAAAAGGTGATTACAGTGAATGTCAACAAAGATCCGTGGCACAATCAATGCTATGATGCATATGAAGACATGATTATGTGGACGAAGAATACCGATGGCAGTTGGACTTACGACTATTCGGTATTTGACCGTTGGGTTGAATTCATGATGGGATTGGGTGTTAACCGTATGATCAATTGCTATTCCATGCTTCCGTGGAATAACGAATTGCATTATTATGACGCTGCGACTAAAGAATATGTCGACATTAGCGCTAAACCCGAGACAAAAGAATTTATTGCTCTCTGGACACCTTTTTTGAAGGATTTTCGGAAGCATCTCGATGAAAAAGGTTGGATGAAAATCACTAATATTGCTCTGGATGAGCGTTCGCCTAAGGATGTAAAAGCTACGCTTGATTTATTACAAAAAGTCGCTCCCGAATTTGGTGTTTCATTGGCCGATAATCGAAAAAGTTACAGGCAATATCCTTATTTAAAAGACATTTGTGTAGGATTTGGTGCTACTTTTGATGAAGCTGACCTATCTTATCGTAAGCAGAACGGTTTAATCAGCACCTATTATGTATGTTGTTCTCATAAGTTTCCCAATATATTTACTTTTTCAGATCCTTCCGAAGCCACTTACATTGCTTGGTATGCCACCGGCGCCGGGTTGGATGGTTTCTTGCATTGGTCTTATAATTCTTGGGTGGAGAATCCTGTAATTGACTCGCGTTTTCGCTCCTGGCCAGCCGGAGATACTTATACCATTTATCCGGGTAACCGCAGTTCCATACGTTTTGAACGCTTGCGTGAAGGCATACAAGATGCGGAAAAGATCAGAATATTGCGCGGACAACTTATACTTTCTTCAAAAGGTGATGCACCTGCCAAGTTGGCTAAATTGAACGAAGCGGTATCAAAATTTAATGTTTCCAAAGCCCCATCAATACCTTGCAGCGAAATGCTGCATCAAGGAAAGATGGTGTTGGAAGAATTAAGCCGGTGATACGCAAAACTTTCTCAGCAAATTCTTACAGCCACGAATGTTCCTTGCTGTAACGTGTCATTTGTTCGATGTAACCTTCGGTATAATCTAACTTTACATCCGTAATGTTGCCCTTATTGTCGGTAACCAGTTGGTATACCGGATTGACAAAACCTTTATAAGGAGCGATATTCAATTTCTTATATCGTTCCAATATTTCCGCATGCAATTTCGGATCGACTTTGACAGCATAGGTTTCTACCAGGTTCTTCGCTCCATTGAAATCACCTTCGGATTTGATCCGTTGTATTTCGGCAAGCAATTGACCTAATAAGTCGCGAAGTTTGGCATAATCGTTCACCACCACAAAGGTTTTTCCATCGCGTTGCTTCATCTCAACCACCTTGTCTTTTTTACCTTTTTCATATACCCAATGGGCGATCAATGCACGGTTGCGCATGTGCGATTCTTCTATTTGTTTGCCTGGTTCAATACGAGTCAACTGCGTCATCAATCCATTACACATATATTTGTAATACTGCGCTTTATATGCTTCCATATTGGGCAACAATCCAAGTTCCACCATCTTTGGGTCAGCCATATAATACAAGCCAAACAAGTCGGCGCGTGTTTCTTCATTGGTAGCGCCATATGCCTTTAATGCATCCGGCGAAACGCCCGGCAGCATTTTACCGGAACCGTGCCCCAAACATTCGTGCAGGTCGGTATGCAGATTATCCGTCGAAAATCCATATTGACGAATCAAATCACGCTCGGCGTCGCTCCAATAAAACTCCTCGCCAAATCCATTGCCTTGCGATGATTTGTCATAGGCTGCCGTAATATTTTCAATAGTTACCGATTTCGACCCGTATTCCCTACGAATCCAATTTGAATTAGGCAGATTGATGCCAATCGGAGTGGCTGGATAACAATCGCCACCCAACATCGAAGCTGTAATGACTTTCGCTGTAACACCCTTTACTTGTTCTTTTTTGAACCGTTTGTCTACCGGCGAGTGATCTTCAAACCATTGGGCGTTGCTGCTAATGGTTTCCGTGCGTTTGCTTGCTTCCAGATTCTTAAAATTTACCACAGATTCCCAACTGGCTTTTATGCCCAACGGATCACCATAAGTTTCAGTAAATCCATTTACAAAATCTACAAGCGAAGCCAAATCTTCTACCCACAAAATTGAATATTCGTCATATTCCCGGAGGTCGCCCGAATGATAATAACTAACTAATTTATCGATTACCGCCTTTTGTTGGTTATTTTCGGCTACTGAAGAGGCTTTTTCCAACCAATACACTACTTTTTCGATAGCCGGTGAATATAAACCTCCGACTTTCCATACTAATTCTTTTAATTGTCCGTTTTCTTTCACCAATCGGCTATTTAAGCCGTAAGGAATAGGCTGCTCGTCGCCGGGTTTCTGCATTTGGCTGTAGAACGTTTCGGCTTCGGCCTGCGTCACACCCTGGTAATAATTATTGGCGGAAGTCAATATTAAATCTTCGCCATGTGCTTGGTTCACTTTTTTCGATAAAATGGTAGGATCAAATATTACCGGCTTTAGCTCTTCTAAAAATTGCTCTACTGATTGGCCAGATTTTAACGGAAGTTCTGATGAAGCAATGCTTTTAACCGCATTTTCAAAAAATACCTGCGAAAATCCGGGAAGGAACTTTTCTTCACCATAATGATGATGGATACCATTGGAAAACCATACCCGTTTGAGGTATACCACAAACTCCTGCCAATCATTGGAAGTTTTATCTCCTTGATAATTCTCATATATTGATTCAAGTGTACGGCGAATGGCTAAATTATACCGGCAATTCTGGTCAAACAGAATATCGCGCCCTTCTATCGCTGCTTGAGATAAATAATACAACAAAATTTTTTGTTGCAGGCTCAATTCATCAAACCCGCTTACTTCATAACGAAGCACTTGCACATCAGCAAATCTGTCTACCATGTAATTGATTTTTAATTTTTTTGAAACATGTCCCCACTCTTTTACGGAAACCAAAGCTTCGGAACGCGACATCAAACCCGGATTGATACCCGGAATGCCTTCGGGCACATCAACACCTTTTTGATGAAAATAATTGAGCCATATGGCATCGGTTTTTCCTGTACCCGGATCGATATATGTCATCGGTTGCAATTGAAAAACACACCGATCTTTCATTACGCCGCATACCGCATCATACAACAATTCGGAACAGTAATATGTTCCATTGTCCGGCAGAAAAAGGGCATCGTATGGAGTTCCCAAATGGCTTTCCAATGCCTGGACAATAGCGGGAATATCTTTTTTATATTCGTTTTCTAAACGCATTTGCAATACTTTCGGATTCCCATCCGCATCTTTGCTCCTGTCTAAAAATGTTTGTATGGGTGTCTTAACTACGCCTTTTTCAATGGCTTCTATGACATAGAATGCACCGTTTTCTTCCACCACCATTCCTACATGGGAAAAGTTGTAGCCGTCATATCCGTCCGTTACATTTTCAATAGCCTGACAAAGTGTACAATCAGAGTCTTGAAAAAGAAAATCGCCAGAAAGGAAAGGTTGTTGTTTGCAAGAATAAAATCCTAAGAAAATAGTCAACCCAAGCCATTTACCAATGTTTCGAATGCACATCATATGGAAAATTTAATTTTTGCAAAGATACAACTTTGAAAAAGCATCAGTTATACATAAATCAAAATAACATGTATTACAGAATACAATTATAATTTTCTAAAAAACCCTAACATTTCATAAAGGAAAAATGTTACATGTATATGTAAAACTTATAAATTTGAATCATATCATGAAATGGATTATCTTTGTTACATTGTCTTTTGTTTTGGTAGCTTGTGGAAATCGGTCATCATCTGAAAAAATTGAAGCCTCGGATGCGAAAGCGACTTCAATACTGGAAGGATCAAATACAAGTGTAAATGTTTCTACTTCGAAAATTTATTGGAAAGGATCCAAACCAGGAGGATCACACCATGGGACAATCGCTTTGAAAGAAGGCACTCTGAATTTTCAGCAAAAAACTATTTATGGCGGACGCTTTGTAATTGACATGAATGCCATCATTAATGAAGATTTGGAAGCTGAATCGAAAGCTAAGTTGATCAGCCATTTGAAAAGTGCTGATTTTTTTGACGTAGAAAAATATCCGGAAAGTGTATTTGTTATTACTTCTGTTGCTTCTAAAGGTGACAACAAAGTGGATATTACGGGAAACCTGACCATGAAAGGCATTACCAAAAGTATCACTTTCCCTGCAGAGATCGAATTATCCGAAGAACAGTTTATCGCATCTACTCCGGAATTTTCGATTGACCGAACACAGTGGAGTGTGAATTACGGATC
>JAVBPN010000143.1:0-7045 GCA_031549585.1 Bacteroidales bacterium | reverse complement strand
TATTTTAAAACTAAATTCCATTCCAATGAAGCAGACAACCATCCTTTGGGTAGACGATGAAATCGATTTACTGAAACCTCACATTTTATTCTTGCAGGATAAAGGTTACCAAATGATTACAGCGACAAACGGATTTGATGGAATAGAAATGCTGAAAAAGCATGATGTCGATTTGGTGTTTCTTGACGAAAATATGGCAGGGCTTACCGGTTTGGAAACTTTGACACAAATGAAATCCATCAGGTCAGGCACACCTGTGGTTATGATCACCAAGAGCGAAGAAGAAAATATCATGAATCAGGCTATTGGGTCAAAAATAGCCGATTATCTGATTAAACCCGTTAACCCGAACCAAATACTTCTGACCATTAAGAAAAATACAGAAGGGCAACGTTTGGTCAACGAGCAAACTACGTCTATGTACCAATCAAAGTTTGGGCAAATAGGCATGGAAATCAATATGGCCAATTCTTTCGAGCAATGGTGCGAGATATACAAAAAACTGACTTATTGGGAGCTTGAATTGAATGAGTTGGAAGATCCGGGCATGCACGAAATACTGCAAACGCAAACGATTGACGCCAATAATAATTTTGCCCGTTTTATCCGCAAAAATTACGAATCATGGTTCGGTAAAAACAGCGACGAAAAACCGTTGATGTCTCCCAATATCTTGCGACAAGAAGTGTTTCCGCTTGTAAAGAAGCAGAAAACCGTTCTATTGGTAATTGATAACTTGAGGTTAGACCAATGGTACACTATCGCACCCGTTGTTGGGCAATATTTCAAGCCTGAAAAAGAGATGGTTTATTGCGCCATCCTTCCTACCGTGACACAATATGCGAGAAATGCCATATTTTCAGGGCTTATGCCGTTGGATATAACAAAGATACATCCCGAATACTGGACGGATGAAGATATGGAAGATGAGGAAAGTTACAATCTGCACGAACAGGATTTATTGCGCAAACAATTGCAACGGTTGGGTCTATCATATAACATATCGTACGAAAAGATCAATAATGAACGGCATGGAAAAAAGGTTGCGGAAAATTTATCCAATGCTCTAAATAACGATTTGTGCGTGCTTGTGTACAATTTTGTTGACATCCTTTCGCATGCGCGAACTAATATCGATGTAGTCCGTGATTTGGCTACATCCGAAGCCGGATATCGATCCATTACCCGTTCGTGGCTGGAACATTCTTCTTTATTGGATATTTTGAAACAACTGTCGAAGGAAAATATAAAGCTGGTAATTACTACTGATCACGGTGCTATTCAGGTAAACAACGCCGTAAAAGTATTGGGAGACAGAGAAAGTTCGACCAATATCCGTTATAAACAAGGGCGTTATTTAAATTATGACAGCAAAAATATTTTTGAAGTTAAAGATCCGACCAGCATACGTTTGCCCAAGTTGAATGTGACTACCAGCTACATTTTTGCAACTGGCAGCGATTATATGGTGTATCCGAAAAACTATAACCATTTTGTAAATTATTACCGGAACACTTTCCAGCATGGCGGTATTTCTTTGGAAGAAATGATTGCGCCGCTCATTGTGCTTAATCCGCTCAATGTTTAAATTCAAAGTTCAAGGTTCAAAATTTAATATTTCAAATTAATAAAAAACGAAAAGTTATGAGAAGAATACTTTTTGCTGTATTGGCGTTATTCTGGATTACCGGAACATTTGCTCAACCATATAGGTACAATATCCTATTAACAGGTGCATCTTTTGCTTCGCCTGAAAACACGTGGTTTGAAATGGGTTGCCGGAAATTGCAAGCAAACCCAATTAACCGGGCAATCGGAGGAGAAGCTATTGCCAATACCGCTAACAGAATGATTGACGGCACATTGTATTCAAAAGAGGAATTGGAGAATCTGGACGCGTTTGTGATTATGCAAGTGCATGAACAAGACGTGTTTAACGAAGCAGGACTAAAGCAATCATACAAAGATTACAAAACGCCTTTTGGAAGGACAAGCGGTGAGTATGCTATGGCATTTGACTATGTGATTAAGCGCTATATCGCAGAATGCTATGAATTACGCAATGACCCGAAATCAAAGTATTACGGCACAAAAGCCGGAAAGCCTGCTGTTATTGTATTGTGTACAGATTGGCATGATGCACGGGTATTGTACAACTCCTCTGTACGCCAATTGGCGAAAAAATGGGGATTGCCGATTGTAGAATTTGATCAATACATTGGATTCTCTAAAAATCAAGTGCATCCTGCTACCAAAGAGGCATATAGTTTATTATATTCAACCGATACACAGACACTTAATGGCGTTGTATACGGTTGGCATCCACTTCGTGGCGAAAGTTCATATGTGCAACAACGAATGGCCGCTATATTTGCTGATTTGATGCAAAAAGTATTGCCATTGAGATAAGTCAATTTAAAGTTCAAAAATTCAAAGTTCAAGGTTTAAAGTTTAAGCTAAAGTGAGCTTAATTCAGGCTCATTAAAGGTTTTGTTTGTATAATCGTTGGATTTTTCAGTAAGTATCATAATTGTAAAGCGAGCACCACCACTTTTTCTGTTGGCAACAAAGACAGTTCCATTATGCGCTTCGACAAACCCTTTCACAATAGACAGTCCCAAACCAAGCCCTCCTGCTTTTTCACCTTGCGGTCGCCAGAATTTGTTAAACACCTGATTCAATGAATCAGGTGCAAAGCCCGGCCCTCGGTCGGTTAGTCGTATCACCAAGAATCCATTTTCATAAAAAGTACTCAGTCGAATAGTCGTCCCTGCAGATGCATACTGTGTAGAGTTATAGACCAAGTTATAGATCACTTGCTCCATTAAACCATAATCTACACGTACCAAAGGCATTGATTCGGGAACCATTAATTCTAAATGAAAAGGCCGGAGATCTTCTTTCAAGCTTTCGGCCACATGATTGAATAGATCATGAATATCGCACCAATCCAGACGTACTGCAATACGGCCAGATTCAAGCCGGGACATGTTCAATAGGTTTTCCACCAGGCGATTGAGCCGTTTAGATGCACCCAATATTTCTCCATACAGTTCTGTTCGTACATTTTCGGAATGTGGAGATACAAGCAGAAAATCCGAAGCCCCCATGATGGTGGATATCGGTATCCTTAATTCATGTGAAATGGAATTAAAGAGTGTTTTATACAATTTTTCCGACTCATTTAATAGGCTTGTCCGGTGGGCAGTCATCTCCAAATATTGGTGTTCGAAAGACTGTGCTATTTGTGCCAAAAAGGCATCCCACGATATATTATCTTTTGCACTGAATGGTTTTACTTGTTTTACAATAAGTACACCTAACTTATAGCCTTTCCCAATTAATGGATAATAAGTGTATTTGTCAGATTGCATGACATCAGTAAACCGACCGGTCGGTTTATTCTGGTTAAACGCCCATGTGGCGGTTTTTATCTCTTGTTCTGACAATTCGAATCCTTTAGGAAGGTACTTGAAGTTGGTTAATTGATGTTCAGCATTGCGGAAGATAAAAAACACATCAACATCAAAATATCTAAGAACATTCTCGGTGCTTGCAGCCACCATATCTTCAAAACCTGTCGCTTCAGAGAGCCTCTTGGTAAGTAGAAATAAAGCATTGGCCTGCTTCTCACGTCTGAAAATTTCCCGTTCTTGCTTCCTAATCCTCAACGTGAGAAACCCATTGAGCAATGCAACAGAACAAAATAATAGCAACTGCAGAATGTCTGAAAGAAAATTGAATGGAAATGTAAAAGATGGCGGCATGAGAAAGACAACACAAGCCAAAATAGCCAATGCTGCCGCAATTAATCCCGAACTCGATCGTACTAAGGCTGCCAACATAAACAACACCAACATCACTATATAAGGCGAAGCATCAGTACTGGTTTTGTTATTGAGTACGGTACACAATATTCCAGTAACTAAAGCAGCAAGCACTGTGAGTGTCCTGGTACCGATACCTGGAATAGGCCTGTCGATATGAAACAACCGTTTATTTTTATTATGATCGTATGTTTCCCCACAGATAATTGAAACATTAATATGTCCACTATAACGCAGTAACCGCTTAAGAAAATTTTTTCCCTTACAACCAACAATCTGCCCGCGACGGTTTTTCCCAAGGATAATGTGAGAAATCCTCTCCCTACGAGAAACTTCTATAATAGCCTCCACCGGATCGTTACCCACGTAAGAGATCAATGTGCCACCCAATTGACGGGCAAGTTTAATATTATCTTCTAATTGTGCTTTTTCCTGTTCGCTCAATTCGCGGTCTGTTTCTAAATGCAGGGCTATCCAATCGGTATTGATAGATGCAGAGAAGGCTTTCGATCGCCGTATGACCTCTGGAGTGATCGCATCTGGCCATATAAGAGCAAGTAACCGTGATCTGATTTGTGAAGGCCAGTGAACATGTTGTTTTTGCCAATTTTCTCTATCAAGAGTCATCTGAAAAAACCTTTTCCGGATAGCATCAATTTTATCTTCCTGATAAATGTTTTCAATCACTTTATTTGAAAGTCCAGTGATAAATATTTTCCCTTCCCGGAAACGTTGCGCTAATTTTTCGGGTTCAATATCCACTAGCTCCACATCATCAGCTTGGGCAAAAAAATCATCCGGCACAGTTGGTGCGACATGTCCTGTAACCTCTTGAAAGAAATCAGCATAACTCTCTAATTGTACGACATTCAAAGTCGCATACACATCTATTCCACTATTGAGTAGTTCCTGTATATCATGATAGCGTTTCACATGACGACTTCCTGGCGCATTGATATGAGCCGGATTAGTCATCAATACTATATCCGGGTGCACATCCAATATTGCCTTCGTATCTATTTCCCTATATAAAGCACCATTATATTCTACGTTTTTAAGCGGAAGCATGGCAAGGTCACCCACCAATGCCATAGTTTCTGGGCGAATTTGCCAAGATGCGTCTGCTATTACCACTTGGCGGCCATTCACAGCTTCGGTTTGAGCAGCCCGCAACATTGCCGATGCTTTTCCAACCCCCGGCATAATACCAAGAAATATTTTCAGTTTCCCTTTCTCTTCTTTTTGCCCTCCTGTGCCATAAAAGGGATCTGATGCAACAGGATTAAAACGTTTCTTCGTCATGTATTTTTCATCAACTGAAGATCAATCATCGCTATAATCATAAATTTTACGAATGATTAAAAGTCAAAGATAATCAACTTTTATATCCACTTTTGATACAAGCCCATCAAAATTACACACTCCTATACAAAATTAAACATATCATTATACGAATGATACACAAAAGATATTTATAAATGACAATTTATACATTTTTATTATAAAATATTCCGTATACTTGTAACAATTTTGTTACTGATTATCCAAAATTTGACTACCTATGAAAGGCCTTTGTTATACGCCGGCTACCAAAATGTCGGATATACTGAAAGATAATTTCCGCAAATATGAATTGTTGAATTTATTGGGTATCAAGCATGGCTTTGATGACGATGCATCTGTTATGGAAGTGTGTAATACTTATGATGTTAATCTTGATCTGTTTTTACACATTTGCAACTTATATACTTTTGACGATTATTCGATAGAAAACAATATTACAGGCGAGTTTTCCATTGATCATGCAACCGATTACATCCTCAAAGTACAATATTATTTTATTCATGTAAATCTTGCCCGAATCAAAGAAGATTATAACGAAATCAAGCCTATCCAAACAAAAAGCTTTTCAGAACTTTTTGATGTTTTTTTAGATGTTATAAACGAAGATGTCACAAGTTGTCAAACCGTTTTTGCACGATATGAAAAAGATCCCCGGTCAATTAGTTCCGACCAAATCGAACAGATTTTCAGCTTAGGCACAAAAGCCAATCTAATCGTAGATACATTGATTAAACAATTGTCGGAATTATCAGTACCTGAAGAATACAAAACACAAGTTGATCATTTGAAATTTTATTTGATCTTTATTCGTAGCGATTTTGACAGGCACAATTCACTCAAGCGACTTACATTAAACCTGTTAGTAAACTGAATATTTTCATAGGGACATTGCTGAAAAAGCAAATCCATCCATACTCTTTGTTCCTACCCCATTGCTATCGCCTCCAAACGTAGCAAAACAATGAATAATTAAGAATGAAAAGTGAAAAATCACATCAGGTCAAAACCTAAATCTTGAACTCTTAAATTTTAAACTTTAAATCTCGATTATTTGCTTCGGATGAATAGCTGTATCGGCACACCGGAAAAGTCAAAATGTTGGCGCAACTGATTTTCCAGGTAACGTTTATATGGATCACGGACATACTGCGGTAAGTTACAAAAGAAAGCAAAAGAAGGCGCCATTGTTGGTAATTGGGTAACATATTTGATTTTGACGTATTTCCCTTTTACTGCTGGTGGTTGATAATTTTCAATTACCTGCAACATTACTTCGTTCAGTTCATGGGTCGGTATGCGTTTTTTGCGGTTATGATACACAGTCATAGCTGTATCGAGCACCTTTTGTAAGCGCTGTTTGGTTACCACAGAGGTAAAGATAATGGGCACATCAACGAATGGCGCTATCCGCTGCCGGATAGCTGCTTCATATTGCTTGGTCGTATGCGTATCTTTTTCCACCAAATCCCATTTGTTCACTAAAATCACTACGCCTTTACGGTTACGTTGGATCAAACGAAAGATATTGAGGTCTTGCGCTTCTATACCCAGCGTAGCATCGAGCATCAGCAAGCATACATCTGAACTTTCAATCGCCCGGATAGCACGCATAACCGAATAAAACTCTATATCTTCCTCTACCTTCCCTTTTTTGCGTAAACCAGCCGTATCGACCAGATAAAAACGATGGCCGTACTTGTTGTATAGCGTATCAATAGTATCCCGTGTAGTACCTGCAAGCGGAGTGACAATGTTGCGATCTTCTTCGGTTAAGGCATTGATCAGTGAAGATTTTCCGACATTCGGCCGGCCTACAATTGTGATGCGAGGCAATTCTTCTGCAACCTCCGGCACATCGTTTTTAACGGAAAAAT
>JAVBPN010000251.1:0-15050 GCA_031549585.1 Bacteroidales bacterium | reverse complement strand
GGTGGTTGATTTTACCAAATAATGTTGTAGAGCAAATGAATAGTATGCATTCCAATATCAAAGCAGTCTTTTTATTTGAAAATAAACATACTGCAAAAGGTGTAATAAAACAAATTGTTTCTTTTTGAGCATTCCTAATATCATACTTAGACATTGGCAAAGAAATATTTATTACTCCATTGTGTATACAATTCAGTGTAATTTGTTTATTTTTGTGCCGTCATAAAAATGTTATGCTTTCTTTCTTTTTTATGGCTCTAATTATAAAGGAGGCTCTTATTAAACAATAAACATGAAAAAGTTTTTAGTAGCAGTAAGTTTGGTTTTTGTAGCAATGACAGCAAATGCTCAATTGTATTTGGGTGGTTCTCTTAGTTTTGATGTTACCGCCGACAAAGACAATAATGGAAACGATCTGAATACAATCACAAGTTTTGGATTGAGTCCTGAGATTGGTTACTATATTACAGACAGATTTGATATTGGTATAGATTTAAACATTAGCTCACTTTCGAATAAAGATCATCCTTCAAACACTAAAACAACAACAACGGCTTGGGGTATTGCTCCGTACGCTCGTTATTCATTCTTTCAATTCGGAAATTTTGAAGTAATTGGAAAAGGCTCAGTGTTTGTGGCCGGTGGTAAAAGAAAAGTAGGCAGTAATGAAACAAAACTGATGACCTTTGGTTTGAATGTTACTCCGATTATAGCTTATAACTTAACTTCGAACATCGCTTTATTTACTGAGTTGGATTTTGTAAGTTTCGGTTTCGATAGAACCAAAGTAAAAGATGGCGATGCTGCAACTCATTTTGGTTTTGGTTTTGATGCCGACGACCTGACGACCTTAGGAGGTATCTCTGTCGGATTTATTTATAAGTTTTAACTTACAGTAATACTTTAAGTGATCAAAAATAAAAAACGGGAGAATATCCCGTTTTTTTTGTTTTATCAGATAATCTGGCTATCTTAGCGTCTAATAAATTTTGGCATTGTTCTTGCCATAAAGATATGAAAATTTAGGAGGTTTATGATCACTTTTTTAGTTATTAGTTTTGCTGTGTATGTTTATAAGTCGTATGTTAAAGGCGGCTCTTTGAAAAAAACACCACTTAAAGTACCGGTTTGCGACGAAGTGTCCAATAGTTTAAAAGACAATATAAAATAATCTATCTGTCAACATATTAGCAGTGATTAATCTGTAAAAATAATAACAAAGCCTGTATTACTTACAGGCTTTGTCGTTTTGAATGAGCTCGGGGCTACAAAGAAATCTTCCATCTATTTGCGTTTAATTATTTTTTGTATAACTTGTCCCTTTAAATAGTAACTTTTGAAAAACCTTAAATTGAAATAAAAATCAATAAAACAGTGTATTATGAAGAAAATAAATCTATTTTGTATCGTTGTAGCTATGATATTTTGTGTTTCGGTAAAGGCACAAAATAAATTAACAGTAAATGCCGATCAAGGCAAGCATGTCATCAGTAAACATATTTATGGACATTTTTCCGAACATTTGGGGCATTGCATTTATGGCGGATTCTGGGTAGGCGAGGGGTCGTCGATTCCTAACACTCGGGGTATTCGCAACGATGTGGTAAAGGCATTACGAGATCTTAGTATTCCTAACCTGCGTTGGCCGGGAGGATGTTTTGCTGACGAATACCATTGGATGGATGGTATCGGACCACGCAGCGAGCGGCCCAAAATGATCAATACGCATTGGGGCGGTGTGGTGGAAGACAATAGTTTTGGCACACATGAATTTCTTGATTTGTGCGAGCAGTTGAACTGTGAACCATATATCTGCGGTAACTTAGGCAGCGGAACGGTAGAAGAAATGTCAAAATGGATAGAATACATTACTTTTGATGGAGAAAGCCCGATGGCAAACCTTCGCAAAAAAAACGGACGAGATAAACCTTGGAAAGTAAAATTCTGGGGTGTAGGTAACGAAAATTGGGGTTGTGGCGGCAACATGACTGCTGATTTTTATGCCGACCAATATCGCCGTTATGCTACCTATTGCCGCAGTTATGGTGATAACCGTCTCTACAAAATTGCTGGTGGACCCAATAGTACAGATTACAATTGGACGGAAACCTTGATGAAAAACGTGGGTAATCAAATGCAAGGATTATCTTTGCACTACTATACTGTTCCCAGAGATTGGAATGATAAGGGATCAGCCACCAAGTTTGATGAAGCGGAATATTTTACGACCATTGAAAAAACTTTTTATATGGAAGAGCTGGTTACCCGGCATTCAAACATTATGGACAAGTACGATCCGCAAAAACGTATTGGTTTGGTACCAGATGAGTGGGGCACTTGGTACAATGTGGAACCCGGAACCAATCCCGGATTTTTGTTTCAGCAAAATACCATGCGCGATGCCATTGTGGCAGGCATCAATTTGAATATCTTCAATACGCATTGCGACCGTGTGAAAATAGCCAACATTGCACAAACCATCAATGTGTTGCAATCGGTTATCTTTACAGACAAGGAAAAGATGGTGCTCACACCTACTTATTGGGTATTTTGGCTCTACAAAGTACACCAAGATGCTACATTGCTTCCGGTAGCTTTCTCTTGTAATAAATATGAAGTGAATGGCAAGAAAATCGATGCTGTAAGCGTGTCGGCTTCAAAAGATGCTGCGGGCAAAATACATATCACATTGGTGAATATTGATCCGAACAAAGCACAAGCAGTGGATTGCGAATTGCGTGGTGCTACCACTAAAAATGTAACAGGTAAAATACTCACCTCTGCAAAGATCAATGATTACAATACCTTTGAGAAGCCAAATACTGTGGCAGTAAAAGATTTCAAGGATGCAAAACTGTCAAAAGGAAGCCTGTCGGTTCAATTGCCGGCTAATTCGGTGGTGATGTTGGAGATAGAATAACGTGAATTTGTCCCTTTGTTGAGTGTGCAGAGAGGAAATGCAATTTTTATTCAACATGGGCAAAAGGCATGGATTATAAAAATCTATGCCTTTTTTTGCCAATCAATTGGTTATCTTAATAAACGTATAAACTAACTATGCTAAAAAAAATCTACCTTGCTCTGCCAAAATATGGCGAACTCATTCCCCAGTATAGGTAATTGTCCAATTACTACTTTCCATATCCTCAATACTCGGATGGTAGGTTTGGAGTACCATGTAATATTTTCCTATGGTATCCCACGGAATAGTTTCCAATACTTCAGCATCAAAAACATATATAAATACTCTGCCTTGTTCAACCATTTTTTCGGGACAATCCCTTTTTCGCATTCCGGCAATATTATTATTGCTTTCGCCAGATTTTACTCTATAATACTGAGGGTTTCTATTTGGATTAGGAAACCAGAGATTAAAGTTCAATGTGTCGGGATACATATTTACACCACCTTCAATATATATGTCCTTTGACGAATTATTTACAAAAATGATTTTTTTACGACAATCTTCCTTATTGCAGGTGTTTGCCGTGCACAACAACCATGTGAAAATGACTACTAAAATATTAATTCGTTTCATATTTTTACCAATTAAAAATTATACAACCGTGCGGGAATAGTTAAGCCATCATTTCTCATATCATCCAATTTATTGCGAAACCGATTCCTGCTATTTAAAACAGGCGTATGAATAGCAGGACCGCTAATAATATAATTAGGTCCCAAAATCCAGTCGTGCCACGCAGGACGTAAACGGGCATATTTTAATGCCAACTGATTTTGAGGGTCATCAAACGCAAGTGCTCGATTATACCCTATAATGGGATTACTGTCAAAATTCCAGCCATTGTTGGCCAAAAAATTATCTTCATATTTATTGAAATACTTTAATGCTCTGGCATTGGCATCTTGCTCGGCAGGATGATAACTGTGATTACCATTACCAAAAGGCCCTCCACTAAAAGCGCTGGATATTCCATAGCGTTGCAGATAAAGGGGACCGGTCGCCTGACTTTGTAAATAGTGTCCGTATTCATGCTGGAACAAGGCATCATAAGGGTCTGCCTGAATACCCCGATTTCCCATGATATAGGGACCAAATGTAACAGCCCCCCAATCGCTTCCGTACATCTCGACAGCTGTTGCCCCACCGTAATGAGTGACACTACGAACACCTCCAAATAAGTTTTGAGTTCCAGAACCAGTATATCCTATAATTGTTTGTGGCGCTTCCCATGTGTGCCGTGAAATCAATTGCCATGTTCTTCCCCAGAAATTTTTATTCGGGTCGGTTCTGAATAACCCCATATCTATTTGCCATGCCTTGTTGGTATTTGACCATGAGGCCGTCGGGTCGTAATCTCGCCACACGCTTTGGCGATACTCTCTACTTGCTGTTGGGTCAAAACCGCCTTGAAAAAATCCTTTTCCAAAAAAATCAAATACTGCAGTTACGATTGTCCAAAAGAACTCTCCGCTTGGATCTGTGTAGATTAGGGGATTGTTGAGACAATAGGTATACCGATTGAAATTCTGTGAAAAATCTGGATTTTGCACATAAGGATCTGTACTCAAAAATCTTCCTAATACAGGATCGTACATCCGGGCATTCATATTGATTAATCCGAATTCGTCCAAATGCTCATGTCCGGTGAAACCCCGCATGGTGATATTGATTCCTGAAACCAATGTACGTTTGCCCCAAGCGTCATAATAGTACTTGGAAACAACCTGCTGATCACCATCTGTTAATACCCTTAGGCTTCCCAGATGGTCGGTATGGGCGTAATAGGAAGTTTGTGTATCATTTGCAGTCACAATAATTGCTGCCAAACTTCCGAAAGCATGTACATAATCATACTCTTTGCTTTCATTGCCGGTTACTTCCTTTTCATAATTTCCGTTGTAATAATGGGTGGTTTGCAGCACGTTGTTGTTATAGTAACGGCTCACGTTGCGTTGTTTGTCCGGGCCGTAACCAAAAGTGATTTTCTGATCACCTTGCGTTACTTGTAAGGTACGGTTAAACGATGTATGTGTCAAGTCAAAGGCCGGCGGAGTATAACCTGCAGCAATGTTTTCGATGCCCGATACGGCATGGTTGCTGTTATCATAAAGATAAGTACCCACATCAAATTTGGTTTCGATGTTGCCGTTGGGCTTGTAGGTGACGCCTTGCGCTGTAGCGTTGTTCAGGCTTATTGAATTAAGCCGGTTCAGCGCGTCGTACTCAAAATTCTCCGTACGGGTATGGGTTATATCACTCCTTTGGGTTAAATTACCCGATGCAAGCTCAAATTCATATCCGATCTGGTCTATGGGTACGCTCCCGTTCTTCAACTGTATGCTTTGCAACATCAGGTTACTGTTATAGGATATATTTTTTTTCAATCCGTTGCCTAAGGTGCTTTCGGTCAGTTGCCCCATGGCATTTGCAGCGTCGGCCCGCCATATCAATGCATTGTTGTTCCCATTATGAAGGGTTTTCAAGTATCCGTTGTTATCATATCCGTATAAAATATTTAATCCGGAAGGAGATGTCTTTTCGGATGTACGGCCGTAGGTATCATAACTGTATGTGTGCATATATTCTTCTTCATCAATGATCTGTTTTACTTCAACCGGCAATCCCAAGTTATTATATGTCATCTCTTGTGCCAATGTGTCATTTTGGAAGATGCGGTATAGTTGCCCCATACCGTTGCCCGAAGCCATATAGGAATAGGTAAAGGTGCCTTCATTCCGAGTTTCTGAAATAACTCTTCCCGCCACGTCATATTCCCATTCGGTTTCCTGGCCGCGTGCATTTATCTGGCTGCGAAGCCTGCCGTATGCATCATACGCATACTTAATGGTATCTGTGGTATTGGGGTCTTTTAATTGTGTTTTATTCCCGTAATCATCATACCCAATATAAGTGGTCAGTTCGTCAAAAGTAGTGCTGACCGGCTTGCCCAAACTGTTGTATACATAACTGATGGAGCCTCCGCCATCCGTCACGGTTTCAACCAATCCGTTGTTATTAAGCGTCGTTGTTTTTTGATTGCCATCCGGATAGCTTACTGTACTGGACAGTCCGTTGTATGAATAAGAAGTGGTGCCGACAATTGATGTTTCCGATATCAACCGGCCATAATCATCATAGCTATATTCCGTGTACAGCTCGCTATGGGTTTCATATCCTGGAAGATATTTCCGGTACGGTAATCCCCTGGAATTATATGTCGTTTTGGTAAATACATCGCCAGAAAATCCTTGTGTTTGCGTTTTTATTTCTCGCCTTACGGCATCATACCATATCGATTGGGAAGGAGCTCCCGGTTCGCTCCTATCTGTACGGTACAAAGCGTTATTTTCATCATCCCAAACCTTTGCATATGTGATGGTTATTCCGGTTGGAGGGGTTTCGCGGATGAGATCCCCGAAATGATTATAAGCATATATGGTACTTAACCCGTCAATACCCGTCGTTTCTAATAACCTGCCAAATGCATCGTATTCATATGTTGTTGTACCCAATATATCCGTAGAGCTCTCCAAACGCCCGGTTGCATCATATGTGCCGGTAACAGTTATTTCCGGGCAATCTTCATCTATCGTTGAGGTAGTTGTTGTTTGGACATTACCCAAAACATCGAAACTACTCCATGTTGTGGTCACTTCTTTGGGCGTGCCGGCGAAATTTTTTCGTGAAATTAACCTTCCCAAATCGTCGTAAGAGAATAATGTGGAATCGGTAAAATTTCCGCTTAGTCCGCTTCGAATCACATTGCTTCCGGTTAATCTATTTTTAAAAATACTGTTTTTGGCTGCCCATGTATGGGTTGTCACCGTAGTTAAGTCACCTATACTTTCTGTTATACGGTAAGGGTTGCCGTGATCTGATGCCCTGTGGGCATAGTTGGTTGTGGTGGATAAACCCGTAAGATGATCTGTGGCTGTTTGGCTCGACACATAAGGAAATATACTGCTATTTCCGGTATCCAAATAATTGTATTCATAAGAAATCGTTGATACCGGGTTATTCGGGGTAACACGTTTTTCTTGTTGTTCTGTTACATATACATAGTAATTATGCGAAGGGTCAAATATTTGACGAGTAATAAATTTTTTGTTGGAATTATAACTGTATGATTCCATCTGCTCGAAACACAACAATCCTTTATGCTTGTGCATTCTAAGATTTTTGTAAGAATAATAAATATTATCGGTCATTGTGCCATCAGTAGCTGTGACCGTTATTCCGGTTGTTACAGGTAATGGGATGCGGTTTCTAATCACCGGAAAGGTACCAGCCAGGATATCTGCCTGGCTTAGCTCTTCATCATCGATATATACTTCTCCAAACACCTGCGTGAGCAATCCATGCCTGAATGCGGTTTTCATATTAAAACCATTCACAATGTTTTTTACTTCCAATTGGTATGGATCGGTAAACGACATAATTGTTCCCAAAGAGGAAGTGATATTATGAAACATTTCAGCGCGTCCGTCACCATCCAGATCGGCAAAATGCAAATAATTGAAATCAAAATCGTCAGACGCAGTAATGTTTATAGAAGCAATGGGTTCGTTTTTGATAAAACCTCCTTTTCCATCGGAAAATCCTACTTGTACCCAAAGTTTGTTATTTTCCACATAACATGCAGCGTAATCTGATTTTCCATCTCCATTGAGGTCACAAATATAAAGCATGTTATCAGCGCTTGTTATATATTCAGACATAATTACTTGTGAAAAACCTTTACCCGTGCTAAAGTAGATGATATGCCCGTCCACCAGGATATCTGTCAACCCATCGCCATTGAAATCGCCAAATAATAATTCGTTACTTTTTGTTATATAAGTGGTCGTGAAATCATCCAACAATACAAAGTTTTTCCCCGTTGAAGTTTCTTTTAATTCATAAACCATGAGCTTTTGGTCATTTACTACTAATATATCTGTTTTCCTATTTCCATTAAAATCTATAAAATAATAATCAAAAAACTTTTCATAGTGGGAAGCTAATGCTCTTTCCAACATGGGCCGTATCATTCTAAGATTGTTTGTTGGAATATTTGGTGAAATGTTCGTTGGGATACCTGTTGCCGTGTAACGATCACCATTTTCTTCAAACATTATACTATTATGAAGTGAGAATATTTCATCTTTCCCATCCCCATCAAAATCACCATAAATAACATAATATTGTGCCGACTCATCTCTTTCACTCATGGTGACATTGATCGCTCTATACAAGTCTTGTTTTACAGATGTATATTGAAAATATTTATCATAATAAGGAGGATCCGATTTCGTTTCATATACATAGATGAAATCGCTCAACCCATCGCCATTTATATCGGGCAGTAAAACATTATTAAAAGGAGTTTGGTCCATGGCAATTTTTTTAAACTTATTCAAAACCATGTTCCCATCACCTTGAATTGTAAAAAACCGGATGGTATCTGAAGAAGAATAATCGTCGCGATTCTCTTTATATGGATAGCATACCATATCTTTTCTTCCATTTCCATTAAAATCTGCAAAAGCAGTATAATACTTTTCTTCGTTTCCCATGGGTATATAAAGACGGTCTTCACTACCTGATTTTACATTTCCGGTATTCCAATTGACCAACATTGAATTATACCTTGCTCCCGCTTGTCCATATTCTTCTATTTCGGCCAATTTGGAATATAACCCGTCAAAAGCATAGTTGAATTTATATTCGCTATAAGTGGTGTTTCCTGTTGATACTTTGATGCTTTTCAATAATGAACCTTGCTTTAATTGGGATCCTACCATATATGTTGTTTGTACATCCGTACGGGATTGATAAAAGAATTCCACTTTATGGTTGGTTGCCAATCCGGCATTGGTATTTCCCGTATAATCAATCCGGCTGATCTGGAATTCACCGGTTTTGTTCTTTTCCGAATAGGAATAGGTCATATAATTTCCCGATGGATCCACCACCTTTGCCAATAGCCAGAACAACGGCACATTCGTGCCTGACGCTTCAATATACGAGTCGGGGGTGGAGCCATAATATAATGTCCATCCGTCTTTTGTTTTTACCTCGAATCCATTGACGCCTTTGCATGTAATTTCATTGAACGTCTCTATTTCGGTACGGTATTTACCTCCATCAGCAAGATTGGTTCCGGATGCGAGCAAAAGCCTTTGTCCATCCAACATCAAATTATCTGTGTCATCCAATAAAACCGATTCGGTTGCATTATCGTGATGCCATGTTTTTCCGCTACGGCCAATGTATGAAAAAGCGGACATATCCCAGCGATATCCGAGTAATCCGTTACCACCTTGGCTATTGTAACTAATGGATATATTGGGTTGCACCCCACCTGTACCCGGAGGTACAGCAATAGGTATTTGATAGGTTGCCGCTCCACTTGGGGTGACATTGGCTGCTCCTGCCGTTGTTCCTACTTCATAAGATGTATTTAATACCCTGTTATCTCCCGAAGGTAGAGGAACGGGATCTACTTCTATACTGACAGAAGTAAGCGGCCCTTCGTGTCCGGTTGCTATATGGTATGCTCTCACATAAAAAGGCCATTGGGAAGAAATATTACCATACGTGGCGCTCACATAAGCAGCATATTGAGCATTTCCATCTTGTACCGGATCGTCGGATGGGTCTGTGTACCATCGAAAACTATATTGACTTTGATCCAGATGAGACAAATTAGCAAAAGATGCCGATAAACCAACCGTACCCGCTTCGCTCAGATGCGTGGAGGTAGCTGTGATATTGAGGTCTATATTTGGAAAATTGACCAATGTGATACTGCTCAAGCATCCTTCATGATTGATCCGTGTTCCGTATTCAATGTCCGTATTCTCTACAGTAAAGAGTCCGGTGCCGTTCGAACCTTGAAAACCGCCTTCTTCGTTGTACAGCATATATATGTCGCCGGTTGACGCACCGGATAATTTAATGTAGCCTGTTTGGTTGATGTCTTTTATGGCATAATCCAAAGTCGGGTTAGATGGCGGTGTAGAAATAACAATATTGTGTTGTTTTTTAGGAGTTTCACATCCGAACTCTTCATTGTATACACTCACATATATCGGTGAGGAGGTTCCCAATACCTTACATTCGGCAGACGTTCCGTTGCCTGTATGGAAAGGATAATAAGCAGACGGACTATCATAAAAATAATAAGCATGACGGTTGTATCCGTAACGCGAATAGGCATAAGCTGATACTGTAGTGCTATCGAGATTGTTACATAGGGTGTTTTGAGAAATCTCTATGCCGGTTGGATAAATTACATCCGCATAGTTGGTTGATGCCAAAGAACTCTCACAACCATAGGTATCCCTTGCTTTGACAGCAATGGTAGATCCGGTAGCGGCGACAGAGGTAGTCAATGTATTGGATGAACCTGATTGTATCTCTTGTTCGTTCTTATACCAAGTATAAGTGCCATTGCTCAAACCGGGAGAAGAAGCTGAAAATTTGGCATTTTCATAACTGCAACTTTTAAGTGGAGCAATAGAAACCGTAGGTGAACTAACTGTGATACTGGTATAAGCCAATGCCCCTTCCAAACCAGTTGCCAGATGATATGCCCTTACATAAAAAGTGGTAGAAGAAGATACCTGTGGTGAATACAGCGAATTACCTGTATAAATCAATTGATTGGATGCATTATACCATTTGAATCCAAACTGTGCATAGCTGGTATAGGGTTGGCTGGTAAAATTAGCAGTCAAGTTTACCGTTCCCGTTCCGCATAAACGGTTTGATGAAGCCGAAACACTCAGGTTCATACCTGTCATTTGTATAGATGTTGCAGCACTTTCACATCCATTTAGAAGAACGGTAGCAGAGAGTTGTGAACTGGAAGAGTTATAAATATTATTGTATATACCTGTTGAGCTAGTAAATACTTGATTTTGACCATTTTCAGAAAAGTACAATTTATACTGTCCACCACTGGCTGCTCCTGAAAGTTTAATAACACCGCTATAATTAGCATTGGTAACAGCGTAGTCAACAGCAGGGGGATTAGGCCTTGTTTTAAACATGACAGTATATTGGGCTCTGGGCGTTTCACACCAAAAATTCTCATGAAAAGCACTAACATAACCAATGCGGTTAGATTGGGTAGCATAAAAAGTATAACTGCCATCATAACTGATATGCATCAGTTGCCCGGAAGCACTGTAAAAGTAATATTCGTTAGCCCCGTATACGTAAGCTTGCATGGTGACATAACCTTCAGTTTGTCCACAATTCAGATTATCATATTGACTAACATATGGAGGTGTGTTGCATTGTCCATAAGTCCTATTACTCAATAATGCAAAAAAACATAATAAACAGATGAATTGGATATTGTATATAAGTTTCATGGCTATAATCTTTAATTAGTAAAAACATTTTCATAAAAATAGAATTTTAGATAAAAATAAGCAGCTCTATGTAATATACGCAGCTTAAATCCCGCAAAGATTTTGTAGCTTTTGTTTATTGCCTAAGGAGCTTTATTCCTTAATAATCTTCCATCTGGAAATATTGTCACCCAAATGGATATTCATGAGATAGATACCAGCAGGACCTACAATATCAATATTTTCATATTCCAATTGTATTACCCGGTAAACCAATAAGCGTCCAGACGCATCAAATATGCGAATCAAGTTGCTTTGTCTGAGGTCTAAGTCGGTTATGGCTACAGTGATTGTTCCCAAAGTGGGATTCGGATAAATAGTGATGGTCTGTTTTCCGGTTGGTATTGAATAGGCATCTAGCTCTTCAATTGAAGTATTTTCAGCAATGCTATCCGTTTTTTCTGTTGATTTTGAAGGAATATTCACCACATAGCGTGCTTCCATATTACCATCGTTATCATATTCAAATGATATATTAGGCGTTGACGTTTGTGCACTGATCCAGAATGTTACCAGTGTCAAAATTGATAGTAAAAGAATTTTTAGTTTCATATGTTTATTTTTTAGGTATTTATACTTGTTTATTCTTTTACCATGATTACAGTCACGAACAAGTTTTACCATATATTCCATGAAAAACTTGACGATCTTGTCATGGAAAAGAATTTATTCTGAATACCGATTAATATCGGTAAGTGTGATTTTTCATTTGCATAGTATTTAATTTTTGTTAGAAATATCGTTTATGTGAAAAACTCCCTTTCTCACAGGGATTTGCTAAGTGTTAATATTAATATGGGTTAAATGTAAGTTAATTTTTTAAAAATTCCAAATAAAATCCTCAAAAAAATGATTTTTTTGAGGATTTTATTGTTAAATATCTGTAAAACAATATATTAAGTTCTAAAATATTACCAATAAGAACCTAATATATATAAGTTTACTACTGCAGTTTGTCCACATAAAAAGCAATATTGGCAAATGTCACATGATTTCCATTGTCATATCCTGCCACAAATAAACGATAAGCGCCTTCCTCAAGCGGTGCGGTGAAACGGATAGCCCCTTCCGCTGTTATTTCTATAGAACAATCAATGGCTGCTGGTTTTCTTTCTCCATTGCCGCCATATCCGAAACTAGTGAGTTCAGGAAGCAATTCCCATTCGTATTTAGTCGCATCTTTCTTATCGGGGTCTCGCATCCATACTTGAGCAGTGGCTCTTTCGCCGGGTGAAAGGTAAATAAAATCATAGGCTGATTTCCCATTGATCCGCATGGAATCTACGTGTGGTGCACGATTGCTTGGCCATTTTCCTGTCCACTCGTAGCGCATTACATCAACCGCTTCGGTTTCCCGCCATTCTTTGTCGAACATACCAAACCAGGTGTGCGTATATTCTTGGTGCTGCCGCCATAGGAAAACATACGAGCCCAAACACATATTTTTGTCAGCCAATATGGTGCCTTCGTAACGTTCTTTGTATTTGTCGGCTTTTTCGCTGCTGGTTTCTTCTATATGGTATCCCCACGGAGTTTTGGGCATTTGCCAAAATCCGGTTGGTCCCCATTCGGTTACCATGTATGGCTTTGCCCAACCCCAAGCACGAAGCCTTTCGGGAATTTGAAGAAGATCACCGTATTCATTTACGCCCAATAAATCGAGGCTGGGGCATTGTGTATTTAAGGCGTTGATTTTGTGTTCGGTAATCGAACCAACTACGGTCATAACTGGATGGTCGGGATCAATCTCGTGGATGGCTTTAGCCAGATCGTTCACCGCATCCCACACCTTCATATTGTAATAAATTTTGTTGGGTTCGTATACTTCTTGCGGCACATGATCCAATTCGTTGCCCAACGCCCACATCAATACAGCCGGATGGTCTTTCATCTCGCGAACGATTTGTAATACCTTTTCGTGCTGTTTGCGTATGGCTTCCGTGTCGTCATAATTAAATCCGTCCCGTTGCGACGAAACGGGAAGATTGACCAACACCATCAGGCCCAGCGATTGGGCTTCATCCAACCGTTGTTGCGTATATCCGGAACGAATGCCATTGCCTCCATATTTCTTGACCAATTCAATGCCGCTGCTTCCAACAGCTCCTTTTACAAAGGTTGATTTACCATCAACGGTCAGTTCATAGCCGCCGGATTTCTTTTTCTTGATTTCCACTTTTTTCCCTTTTGCATCGACGTTTACAACAGTCGCCAACAATAAAAATGCAGATAAGAGAATCAAATAACAAGATCTGTTTCGCATATACATGATTTCAGATTTAAAATTTAATGTTTCAAGTTTATCAACTATGGCTTTATGCACCGATTTCCGGAAATTTCCAGGGAGCACGGTACGTTGGCTTAATAAATTTATCGGCTTCAGGACTGCCAATGAACCTTTTCTGAACATCATCGTATTGCAACGCCGTATTCAGGCGGGCTGCAATATTGCCAAGCTGTGCGTATTTGGCGCATAAACTTCCATTTTCAATGGTACAGGCTGTTTGGAAATTCCTTGTTTTCACACAATCCAAGAAGTTATTTACGTGGTTTTTGTGGTCTTGAAAATCAGCTTTTACTGTTTTTTCAGCCACTTTCGGAGCTTTGCGGTTGCCGTCCCATTCCGGAAGTATTTCCCAACTATCCCTGTCGGCAACCAATGTACCGTTCGTTCCTTTAAAGAATAGGCCATATGGGCGATTATATGGACCTGTTTCTACACCGGCATTGTGTTCCCAACTCATAATACAATCGTCAAATAAATAACTGACTGTTTGCGAATCAAGCGTTTCGTGTGCGCCGTTGGGATAATAAAACTTTCCGCCGGTTGCTACTATTTTATTGGGCATGCCGGTGACATTTAATCCCCAAAGACCCATGTCCAATAAATGTACGCCCCAGTCGGTCATCAATCCGCCGCCGTAATTCCAAAACATACGCCATAAGCCGTGGAAGCGTTGTTCGTTGAACGTCCGGTTAGGAGTAGGCCCTAACCATGTATCAAAATCAACACCTGGTGGGACGGGGGAGTCGGGTTGGACAATTGGTATGGCCGCATAGTTAAAATTAGCCCAAATATGCACTCTCCCAATGGTTCCCAGTTGCCCGGAACGCAAGTATTGAACCATTTCTTGCCAATGTGCGCTGCTTCGTTGTTGCTGCCCGACTTGTACTATTCGTTTGTACTTTTTTGCAGCAGCCACCATTACATCACATTCGGCCATGCTGTTTCCGATGGGTTTCTCTACATATACGTCTTTTCCTGCGGCACATGAATCAACCATGTGCAGGCAATGCCAATGGTCGGGCGTACCGACGATCACAACGTCTACATCTTTCCTGTCCAGTATTTTCCGGTAGTCGGCATATTGGGTAGGCTTTTTATTACGTAGTTTATATACATCATCTGTACGGGAATCTAAAACCGATTTATCGACATCGCACAGGGCAACGCATTCTACTTCTTTGTTTAATAAGAAATCCGACAAATTAGCCCATCCCATGCCTTTACATCCAATTAAGGCAACATTGATCTTGTCGTTGGCCGACAGATTTTTTGAAGCGTCTTGAATCATTGATGGAAGCATAACCGTAGCGGCCGCTGTTGATTTTAGGAAAGCTCTTCTTGTAATAGCCATATTATTTAAAATTTAAGATTTCAAGTTTAAGGTTTAAAATTAGAT
>JAVBPN010000033.1:0-18633 GCA_031549585.1 Bacteroidales bacterium | reverse complement strand
GACATTCAAATAAAAGTGAGAAGCTGGAACTAAATTAGGACATTTTTCAGCTCGCTTGCAAGCAGGACGCAAATTAGGTGCTGTGTCTCTTGCGCTTGCCGGAAGCAGACCACAAGTTGGCGGTTCGGTATTTTATTGCTTTTAAAAATCATCAATGTTTAATTCAATAGGCGTTTTATATCTTTCATTGTACAAATCTGCTCTAAATGATTTTTTAGGATTAAGAATAATTTTGTTCCCTTTTAGAGTTATTGTGTCAATTAACGAATAAATATCATCGTAAAATTGCAATCTAAAAGTTCCATTATGACAAGAATTAGTTTTTTTGTCCTTATATTTGATGATGGCTTTTGTAAAACTTCCTTTTGGTTCAATTTGATAATAAATGTCGATTTTATATGAGTTTGTTTCCTTAGTTTTATAATGAATTTTTATTTCTGTGTCAAATTCAGAAAGTAACCTTGCAGTTTCGTTTACAACAATTAAGTTGTCACTATTACTGATATTGCGTAAAATTTCTATTGTTGAAGATTTTATAATCTCATCTTTTTTCTCATCAGTTAGGGAATTAAATTTTAATTGATTCACTCCAAAGTCAATATATTTAATTCTAGGGTCAATATTTCTACTTGAGATTTGAATTTGATTTTCTCTTAACTCAGTTGTCAAGTTGATGTAGATATGGTCATACCCACCAAGCGAAAATTTTAATTCGTTAAGTTTTCTAGCTATTCGTTGTCCAATGTAATTTGTGTCTTCTGTTGGTTTAAAAATGCAACCCAACTCTTGAGGCATTCTTTGTTCTGCAATATTGTTGCTCTCATAATACCTAATGTCTTTTAATATTCTAGTCATCATATTGTTTTTCTAAAATTGCATATACTTGTTATCTATTTTGCACTCTCGGTGGCTGGCCACCAACGTTTCACGGTTGCTGACAGCGGACGTTGCAGGCGCTAAACTGTCCACCGAAACAAAAGCTGACGCAGGTGGCAAAGTTGAATTACTCACTTCACCTGTCTAAAGGCAGACTGTGAATTGGTGACGCGGCGTAATAAGAGTTATCTGCGAGTTGACACAATACCAGTCTTTTAGGCAACTTTTTCTTGTTGAAGCCTTTCAATACGTTGCAGCAAAGTAGGATGCGAATAATGGAAAAAGACGTAAAGCGGATGTGGCGTCAAATTGGATAAATTGTTTACCGATAGTTTTTCCAAAGAACTGATCAATGCATCGCCCATTTTGTACTTTGCAGCAAACCGGTCAGCTTCATATTCATGTTTTCGTGAAAATACATTCATGATTAACCCAATCACAATAGATATGGGGCTATAGAGGATACCAAAAGCGATCAGCCCGATATGGAAACTTGGCTGTGCAACACCCAATGCTTCTGAGAAAGCAGGTTGCGAAATAAATAAGGAGAGTATAAAAAGCATTATACCTGATTGTAATACAGATAAAATCATAGAGCTGACAATATGTTTGTTTTTGTAATGCCCTATTTCGTGCATTAAAACGGCCACGATTTCATCTGTTGTCAACTCTTGAATTAGCGTATCGTAAAGCACAATCCGTTTCTTGCGTCCCATTCCACTGAAATAGGCGTTTGCTTTGGTCGACCGTTTAGATCCGTCGATGATGTAAATTTTGTCAATCTGGAATCCGGCTTGTTCCGCATGACAGGTGATGGAATGTTTCAATTCTCCTTCTTCAAGCGGTTTTTGTTTGTTAAATAAGGGAACAATCAACGAAGAATAGAAAGTTGCCATGAACAGCATAAATGCCGAAAGCAGAACCCATGCAAATACCCAGAAATACACTGTTGTTTGCAAATAGAACCAAACGATCAATGTGATAAGGCCTCCTCCGATGATTGCCGAAAGCAGCCAGCCTTTTAATTTGTCAATGATAAAAAGTTTTGGTGTGGATTTGTTGAATCCAAACTTTTGTTCGATTACAAATGTGTCATATATAGCGAATGGCGTGTTTAGAATATCGATAGACAACCCCAAAATGCCGAAAAATATAAGAGGGTGGAGCAGAGGATGGGAACTGATTTGTGCAGCTATACCATCAACCCAAGCAAAACCTTTGAAAAAAAACATTAGTAGAATGACCACTAAGTTGAATGCACTGCTGATCAATCCAAAACGAATGTTTACCCGTTCATATTCCTGAGATTTACAATATTTTTCGGGATCGTATATATCCTTTAACAGTGCCGGTAGGGTGCAGGAAAGATTTTTTAGATTCAACAAGTCAAGCCAACTTTCTAAAACAAAATCGGCAATGATGATGACAACAATGACAATAAATATGATCTGTGGCAACAACATATAAAAGGGTTATTGTTCTTTTGATGGATTCATGGTATAGAAGATTGCTTCCATTTGCCGGATATATTCGCGTTTTTCTCTCCGTGGGTAAAAGACGAATCCAAGCCCTGTTACCAATTGCCCTCGCTTGGCATCAACGATGGTCGAACAAGTGTAAGGGCCTCCCATGAAGCCATTTTCCATCTGCCATAATCCATTGATTTGAACGACATATACACTATCCTTCATGTATCTTTTAACAATTGGCGATTCAAGTGGTTCTGTGGCCATGTATGAATCGGGATTTGATCCAGGAACATTTTTTAATCCTGCATTTATGTTTTGTAACCGCTGTTCAATATCAAGCTGATTTTGTGAAGTATATGGTTCTTTCCACATCAGGATACCCATAACCCTATCGCCTTCTTCCCGCGTTAACCAAACAAAATTATCCTCCTCCATGTTTAGTGAATATTCTCTAGGAATAGTTATGTCTACTTGGTATTTTTCACGCAGTTTTTCAGCAATCTCTTTATTCTTGATTTTATTATAATAAAGGGTATACCGTTCCCTATCTTTGGTTAAGAATTGAGAAGCGATTACGTTTTGATTTTTAAGGACAAAAGCAATTGCAGAATCTGCTGAAGGCGTATTAATATTCAGAAACAGCTGGTCTTGAGCGTATACATTTGTTTTGTATGTAAGGGTTGTTTTCTCAAAACCGGGATCTATGTTGATAAACAAGACGCTTCGATGTTGTTGGGTCGTATTTGTTAGCCCGTCTCTCTGGAGCAATACCAACATGGGTTCTAGTTGAGTCATTGCAGGTACAGGAAATGACAGATAATGTCTGATAGAATCACCATAAGCTCCTTCCCACAATTTCGTATCCATAATTACTATAACTTCTCCTGCATTACCTCTTGATTCCGGTAACGGAGTTTTTGTGTCGCATGAAACTATACCCCATACGATCAAGGTTAAAAAAGATATAATTTTGATTCTGCTGTTCATCTGAGTGTCATTTTGTGTGAAATGATTTTTTAAGGAAATATTTGTTACCCAATAAAATACCTCAAGCATTGTGCCATATTTTGATGTTGATTGATTGGGTTGGCAAATTTAACACGTTTTTACATAAAACCGAACATCCATTCAAGTCAAGCATATTCAAGGTTTAATTAAAGCATTATCCTTATCGGTATTTAATTGTGGTATCCGGGCTTATTTTACTGATAATGGATGATGGAACGATTAACATCAGAAAAATAGCAATAGCAGCTCCAACATTGATGAGTATCCATTGTATAGCACTGATGGAAACAGGTACTTTATCGAGAAAATATGTTTCTTGGTCAAGGGTGATAATCCCAAACTTCCATTGCAACCAACACAATATCAAAGCGATTACGTTTCCCCACAACAAGCCTTTTCCGATAAAGAAAACCGATTCGTATAAGAATATTTTTCGGATAAACCGGTTGTTTGCGCCCAATGCTTTTAATATGCCAATGGTGGTTGTCCTTTCCAATATAACGATCAATAATCCCGAGATCATATTAAATCCTGCCACCAGAACCATGAGTAAAAGGATAATGGCCACAGTCATGTTTTGGAGATTCAACCAATCAAATATTTGCGAATATATTTCATGCACATTTGCTATGTGCAGACTTGTTACTTCGTCGTCAATCCTGAACCCTGCCAAGTCGAAAACCTGTTCCGTTACCTCATCAAGTTTTTCAGGATGATGTATAAAAATTTCAAAACCACTTACTTGTTGGACATCCCAATCATTCAACCGTTGAATATGTTTCATGTCAACCAATGCGAAGACTTTATCGAGTTCTATCAATCCGGTTTCGTAAATGCCCGATATAGTGAATCGGCGCATTCTAACAGGTTCTTGAACAAAATAAATAATAACAGGATCGCCCAATTTCAATTGGAGTAGCTGTGCGATGTATTTTGATAAGACAATCTTGTCGGATGCAGTTGAATCGGGAATCTCAAAAATACTTCCTTCACGTAGATTTTTTTCAAAAAAATCCCATTCAAAATCTTTTCCAATCCCCTTCAATACAATGCCTTGCGTTTCTCCGGCGCTTTTCATAATGCCCGGTTTCATACAATTAGTTTGTATATGCCGTACTTCGGGAAGCGCTTGCAAATCTTTCAAGAACGGTTGTTCCATCGAAATGGGCGAAGCATTGTAGGATGTGTAGCTATCCAGATTGGTAATTTGTATATCGGCAGCAAAACCAACGGCCTTTCCGCTAATTTCTTTTTTGAATCCGGTTGTAACGGCGATAGCAATGATCATTACCGCAATGCTTAGTGCAATTCCAAATATACTGATAGAAACCATCAACCCGGTTGATTTTTTCCGGGAACTTCCATGCAATAAGCGTTTTGCTATATATATTTCGGGATTCAAAAATGTGTTGCTTTGAGGCGGTAAAAGTATAAAATTATATGATTGACCTTAAATTATGCCTATTGATATAATTGATAATTGAATATTGCACATTGAATATTTATAAACGCATCATTTTAAATTATTTAAAATCATTGATGTGTAAGTAATTATTAAATGATTGCCATCAATATAATGTGAAACGTTAATCAATCGAAATGCCGTATATGGTTCGATACAAATCCAAAGCAAACAAATCGGTCATTCCCGAAACGAAATCCAAAACCGATTGTATTTTGGTGTATGCAGAGTCATCGGGTTGGCTGCGGAATTGTTCCGGAAGCAGCGACAACATTTTACCGGCATAGTGGGAATTCGGATTCAGCACGGCATCGACAAAATCATTCAATAATGAACCCAAAATACGATATCCGGTCAACTCCACTTTTACTACCGATGGATGGTTATAAATCCGTTTAAAAGCCAAACTGCTGCAATCCTTCATCGCTTTAGCCGATGAACCGGTGAGCGAATCGGTCAGCGATGCGGAAAAGCTTCCATTCATGATCGATTCGTAATGATTCATGAAGACTTCAATCGATTCATTCACCAATTTGTTGATCAATGTAGCCCGTAGATATGAGATTTGTTCGTTGGGATCGGTTACGGTCGACATAACCTTTTGCGAGCTCAAAAAAAACGATTGGTCTTTTTCCGATGAATCGTCCCAGAAAGCCATCAATAAATCTTTGGTTTCGTTTGTAGATAGTATTTTCAACTTATGCGCATCCTCTATATCCATGATTTGATAGGTGATGTCGTCGGCTGCTTCTACCAAATATACCAAAGGATGGCGGGCGTAGCGCAAAGGTGTTTCTGATAGGCATACAATTTCCTGTTCCCTTGCGATTTCGGCAAATGTGTCTTGCTCCGAAACAAAATAACCGTATTTGAATTTCTTTTCATCGGCAGCATTTGATCCGTAAGGATATTTTACCAAAGAAGCGAGTGTTGCATATGTGAGCGCAAAACCTCCTTTACGCCGTCCATTAAATTGATGGGTCAATACCCGGAAAGCATTTGCATTTCCCTCAAAATGAGATAAATCATTCCATTCATTTTCTGTTACTAAGCTTTTGACAAATTTTCCGTTTCCTTCGGTGAAATAACGCGAGATGGCTTTTTCACCCGAATGCCCAAATGGCGGATTACCCATATCATGCGCTAAACAAGCAGCCGATACGATTGACCCAAGCTCCAGAAATAGGTCTTGCTCTGACAGTTTGAGGCGTTTCTCTAATTCAAGGGTCAGCAAATTGCCTAATGAGCGTCCCACGCTTGCTACTTCAAGGCTGTGTGTGAGTCTGTTGTGTACAAACACACTCCCCGGCAAAGGAAAAACTTGTGTTTTATTTTGCAAACGGCGAAATGGTGAAGAAAAAATAATCCGGTCATAATCCCTTTGAAACTGTGAACGTGCCATGCTTTTAGGCACTGAACTATCGCTGCCGAAACGTTTTGCCGAAAGAAGAGAATCCCAGTTCAATTTGTGATTTATGATAATGATTTAGATGTCAAAGGTAACGATAAATTGATAAATGGTTGAAATGATGTGCTGATATCGCTGTGGTTAAGATTTTTGGCTGCTTCACGGACTTGTTGTTTAAAAGCCTATTCGTAAAATTCTTACGGCCGGGATTTATATGCTTGGCTAAGGTGCGCCAACATATTGCTGAATGTTTCGATGGCTGTCACAGTTTCAGATGCTGGATTTATCCCTTTCATTCGCATCATCATCAGCATGTATAAGGCGTTGAGGCAAACTTCTATTTCAGTTGCTCCGGTTGCCGATTTTTGTTTTAATTCGGCTATGTAGGGCTGAGCTATGTAATATGCCTGGCGATATTTAGGCTCATTCAAGTCATTGATCAGGTTCAAATGCAAATCGTTCAGTTGGTGCACTAGTTCCGTCAAACTGCTGAGGTGTCCGCCGTGTTGCAACTCCTCTTCTTCCATTTGCCGGACAATTTGGAAATACCACTCCTGAATTTCTTGCAATACTTGTTGCGGCTGTTTGAAACGGTCTATAATATTGGTTTTGATTTTTTCCGGATCTAACTCCTGAGCACGAAGCAAATCTTCAATGTACCACATGTAAAGGATGTACTCGGCAATATTTTCTTTTTTCTTTTGCTTGACAATGATCATGTTTGAACCAGATTAATGCATTAAATTTTCAATATCCCGCCTTTCTTTCTTGGTGGGGCGGCCTGTTCCCCGGTCTCGTTGTCCAAAAGTCGGTATTTTGGCCAATTCTAATTTGTCTAATTCTTCTTGCGAAGTAATATCGCGAATATAGTCTTTCACTAACGATGCCGGTTGGCGCTTATCAATTAATCCAACCACTTCATAGGAATAATACACCGGGAGTTTTTTTACGATCAGTATATCGCCTATCTTCACCATACGGGAAGGCTTTACCGGCATATCTCCAATTAATATGTGGTGTTTTTCACAGGCTTCAGCAGCCAGATTTCGTGTTTTAAACAATCTGACTGACCACAAAAACTTATCAATCCGTACATTTTCTGCCATTTCATTTATTGTTAAAAAAGTTCATGGTTCGCTCAACACCTGCCGTACCATAACTTTTGATCATATCAACAGCCAAATCCAGGCGTTCCGGAAGCGCTTTTTCTTCTTCCTTCGACCATTCACCCAATACGTAATTGATTTGTTGCCCTTGCATGTAATTATTTCCTAAGCCAAACCGCAATCGGGCATAGTCTTGAGTGCCGAGTATTTCATTAATGCTTCGTAAGCCGTTATGCCCACCATCGCTTCCTTTACCTTTCAAACGCACAGCGCCGAAAGGCAGAGCAACATCATCGACTACGACCAATAAATGATCTATTTCTATTTTTTCTTTTTGCAACCAATAATTGATCGCTCTTCCACTTAAATTCATGTAAGTAGAAGGTTTTAAAAGTATAAACATCCTACCTTTGTACTTATATTCGGTAACGAATCCATACCGTTTATCGGCAAAGCTCAAATTTTCTTTCGTTGCCAATCGATCGACAACCCTGAAACCTATATTGTGTCGCGTATTGGCATATTCGTCGCCAATATTCCCTAATCCCGCAATCAGATACTTCATTTGTACATTAAAATTGCGTAAAAATATGAATTTTTGACGTGCAAAAATTTTGGAACCATTTTTAAACCACAATTCTCTATTGTTGTCTATATAAATAGAACTCTCTGTCACAGATAATGATTTTGAGCTTTTCTTGATTATTGTGAATAAGGGTTGAGGATGATATTTATGGTATGTCAACGTTTTGTATTCGTTGAAATAAATTCATTACATTTGTAAATTATTGCGCCCTATAGAGAGGGTTTTTATTTTATTTTTATATCATTTTGATAAATAGCATTATAAGAGGAATTTTAGAAAAAAAAGGACACGAGGTCGTGCATATAGACCTGTCAAAAGTGGCAAATGCCATATCTCATTCCTTTGTCATTTGCCACGGAGATTCAAATACACAGGTAAATGCCATTGCAGAATCAGTTGAAAAAGAAACCATAGAGCAATTTGAAATAGCCCCATATTCTATACAAGGCACGCAAAATGCCGAATGGGTGCTTTTAGATTATGGCGATACAGTTGTACATGTTTTTCAAAAATCGGTCAGGAATCATTATAAGTTGGAAGAATTGTGGGCAGATGGCCGTGTGACCCATATAGATGAGATTAATAGTCATATTTTCGATGAGCGATAATAATACCCCCAATAACAATCCGGCAGGTGGCGGCGGGAAGCCTCCTATCCTCCCTTCAAAGAGGCCAAAATTTAGTATTTATTGGCTGTACATAGCTTTGTTTGCCATTTTTATCGGCATGCAATTCATTAACTTCGGAACAAAGAAAGTTGAGATCGACCGGAGAACTTTTACTTATGACATGCTCAAACCGGGCGATGTCGAAAAAATTGTTGTGGTCAATCATAAAGAGGCCAACATTTACATCAAACAAGATAAACTTAAGTCAGAAAGTAAATATAGAAAGTACTTTAAAGAAGGCAAAGAGCCTCAAAATGGCCCGCAGTTTTACATGAATATTGGCTCTGCGGATACGTTTGAAGAACAATTGAAAGCTGATCAACAAGATCTTCCTGAAGAACAGCGCATTTATCCGTCTTATGAAGAACATAAGGATTTCTTAGGCGAAACCCTTAGTTGGATTTTGCCGTTTGCTTTGTTAATTCTTTTGTGGGTTTTTGTTTTCCGCCGGATGACCGGTGGCGGTGGCGGCGGTGGCGGCGGAAATATATTCAACGTCGGTAAGTCGAGGGCACAGATTTTTGATAAAGAAGGGACTCATGTCAAGATCGATTTCAAGGATGTAGCCGGATTGGAAGAAGCCAAAGTCGAGGTGAAAGAAATTGTTGATTTTCTGAAAAACCCTAAAAAATATACTGATTTGGGAGGTAAAATTCCCAAAGGAGCTTTATTGATTGGCCCTCCCGGAACGGGAAAAACTCTATTGGCTAAAGCTGTTGCCGGAGAAGCCAATGTACCATTCTTCTCCCTATCGGGTTCGGATTTTGTTGAAATGTTTGTGGGTGTTGGAGCTTCACGCGTTCGCGACTTGTTCAAACAAGCAAAAGAGAAAGCCCCATGTATTATTTTCATCGATGAAATTGATGCCATTGGGCGTGCCCGTGGAAAAAATCCGAATTTTGGCGCTAATGATGAGCGGGAAAATACGTTGAATCAATTGCTTACCGAAATGGATGGTTTCGCATCCAATGTAGGAATCATTATTCTTGCAGCGACCAACCGTGCCGATATTTTGGATAAAGCGTTGCTTCGCGCCGGGCGTTTTGACCGGCAGATCCATGTGGAATTGCCCGATCTCAACGAGCGCAGGGATATATTTAAGGTACATCTTCGTCCATTGAAGATACAGCAGGGATTGGATATTGATTTTCTGGCACGTCAGACTCCGGGATTTTCGGGCGCTGACATAGCCAATGTATGTAACGAAGCGGCATTGATTGCTGCACGGAAAGACAAAAGCTTTGTTGAAAAGCAGGACTTTTTAGATGCCGTTGACCGGATTGTTGGAGGATTGGAACGTAAGAATAAGATTATTACCCAGCAAGAGAAACGTACGATTGCATATCATGAATCAGGCCATGCCACAGTTAGTTGGATGTTGGAACATGCGCATCCATTGTTGAAAGTAACCATTATTCCTCGTGGCCGGGCTTTGGGTGCGGCGTGGTATCAACCGGAAGAACGCCAAATTACCACCAAAGAACAGCTTTTTGAAGAAATGTGCGCAACTTTGGGTGGGCGTGCAGCTGAAGAGCTTGTTTTTGGGAAAATTTCTACCGGAGCGCTTAACGATTTGGAACGTGTTACAAAACAGGCTTATGCCATGGTCAGTTATTATGGCATGGGAAGTCAGTTGGGCAATATGAGTTTTTACGATTCTACCGGACAAACGGAATATGCGTTTACCAAGCCATATAGTGAAAAAACCTCTGAGGCAATAGACCAAGAAGCGATGAATCTTGTGGATAAGGCATACGAGCATGCAAAAGAAATATTGGTGATCAATAAAGAAGGTTTAACACACTTAGCCGAATTACTGTTAGAAAAAGAAGTCATTTTTACAGAAGATTTGGAACGTATTTTTGGTAAAAGGCCCTTCAAAAAAGAAGGGGATGAAGAAGAATCTTCTGCCGAAGTGATTGCGCCTGATTTGACGAACAATTAATCGATTTATATTGTTTTGTACTGCAAACGATTCACTAAAAACAACGAAAATGGAAGACTGGAAATGTGTTTATACGACCAATCAGGTTTATAAAGCTGAAGCGGTAAAAACTTTTTTAGCCAACGAGAATGTTGAATCAGTGGTGGTTAATAAAAAAGATTCGGATTTTACTGTTTTTGGAGAAGTGGAGTTATATGTACAGCCCGAGAACGAAAATATCGCTTTGGAACTGGTAAAGCAGATCAGTATTGAATAATTTAGTTAAACGGACATTGTCGGGAGCGGTATTTATTGCCGTTGTCATCAGTTCCATCATGCTTCATCCATATGCCTACGCCGGAGTATTTCTGGTCGTGTTGGTATGGGCATTGTTGGAGTTTTACGATATCATTACTTTAGAACGGGTATTGGTCAACCAATATATTGGTGTGTTAATCGGTATTGTCCTGTTTGGCGCAAGTTTCCTATATGCGCAGGGGGATGTTTTTACCATTTTTAATGCACAGATAGAAATTTCGGGAAAAGTATTTTTGATCTTGATCCCTTTGGTTGTGTTTCTTTTTATCAACCAATTATATTCGGAATATAAGAACCCGTTCCGTAGCATTGCATACACATTGCTTGGTGTCATGTACATTGCGTTGCCGCTTTCCTTGTGCAATATGATGGTTTTTCCTTATCATACGCAACAGTATGTTTCGGACATTTTATTAGGATTCTTTATTTTGTTGTGGGCCAATGACACTTTTGCTTATGTGACGGGCATGTTATTTGGGAAAAATCGTTTGTTTGAACGGATTTCTCCTAAAAAATCATGGGAAGGTTTTTGGGGAGGGTTAATTTGTACGGTAGCTTTATCGCTTTTGGTAGCCCAACTCTTTCCTGTATTGTCATTTGTTAATTGGATTGTCGTAGCAGTGCTTATTGTGGTTTTCGGCGTATATGGCGATTTGATCGAATCACTATTGAAACGAAATTTGCACATCAAAGATTCGGGGCATTTCCTTCCCGGACATGGAGGAATATTAGACCGGTTTGATTCGGTGCTTGTTGCTGCTCCTATGGTGTTTTTCTACTTGTCATTATTTGTATTTGATTGATCACAAATAGTGGTCAGTTAAAAATTATTGTGAACGTGTGGTTGTATGTCATTAAGCGCCAAATTCACAAAGGTATTATTAGCGGTTGCTGTTTGGGGAATAGCGAACCAAGCCTATGGACAAACCAATCACGCGTTGCAATATGAGCAAGTCCGTATATTTGTTGATACAACGCTTTGTCCATTACATGAGACATATGTTAGTAATGATTCTTTGACCGTAGCTTTTTATTATGCTACGATGTTTTTTCCTGAATTGTGCGCTAACCAGATTCACTTGAAATATGGGTCGATTAAGACATCAATGGCAGCTCAACCTCGTATTTGGTCGATTTTTCGTAAACGGGAAAAACGAAAATACAAGATTGTTGTCAATAAAAACAGCCAATCAGCTCAAGCCAAATTATTGCATGCTGCTCCCTTTGATGCATTGATTGGAGTGATGGGACACGAGATGTCGCATGTTTTGGATTATTCGAAAAAATCAGGGTGGCAGGTTGCTTGGTTTGGAATCCGGTATTTGGGTAAGAATTATCGCCGTAAAGTAGAACGGCAAACCGATTCCATTGCCATAATGCGCGGATTCGGTGAACAATTATATCGTTATAGCTTTTTTGTGGTTCGTGAAGCCGATGTCAGCGAGAAATACCGGCAATATAAATTGGATTTTTATATGAAGCCCGAAGAAATTTATGAAATGATGAAAAATATAGAAGTAGATCATTAAAAATTAATCATTAACCGTTAAAATAATCAGAAACTTTGTAAGTTTGCGTAAAATATAAAAGATGGAATATAATACCGCTCAGAAAAAATTGATATTGCCTGAATATGGGCGACATGTACAAAACATGGTTCAACTCGCTGTTCAAATTAAGGATCGAGAAGAACGAAATGCTGCTGCTCATGCTATTATTGGTATCATGGGTAATTTACAACCACATTTGCGCGATATCCCCGATTTCAAACATAAATTGTGGGATCATTTGGCTATTATGTCTGAATTTAAGTTAGATATAGATTCTCCATATCCGTCGGTTTCGGCAGTATCTTTATCCGAAAGGCCTCAGACAGTGCCTTATCCACAGTCGCATGTACGACAAAAACATTATGGCAAAGTATTGGTTGAAATGATCAAAGAAGCCGGAAGGATGGAAGAAGGGGAGTTAAGAAATGTTTTGGTAGGATTGTTGGCTACCCAGATGCGCAAATCATATTTGGCATGGAACAGAAATGAAGTGGGAAATGATCAAATCGCACAGGATATTTGGGATATTTCCGATGGGAAAATACAGATTAACCCAGACATGATCCAATCAATGGAAGCTCCGAAAGAGCCCATGCATGGGTTTACCAAAGTAAATAAAAAAAGAAGACAAGTAGGATACAATCCGGGACGTAAGTAGAAATGGCTACGTTTGAAATAAAAGGCGGGCACCATTTACATGGAAACATATACCCTCAAGGTGCTAAAAACGAAGCGTTGCAGGTAATATGCGCTTGTTTGCTCACAGAGGAGAAAGTTTCGATTCGTAATATTCCTAACATCAGGGACGTCAATATTCTGATTGATTTATTGCAAGATATCGGGGTTTTTGTCGCAAAAACAGGCGACAAAGATTATGTTTTTTGTGCCAAAGATGTGGATATAGATAAGCTCTATAATCCTGCTGTGCAAAAAAAGGCCGCTTCTTTGCGGGGATCGATATTGATTATTGGCCCGCTATTGGCGCGTTTTGGCAGAGGAGTGATTGCCCGTCCGGGTGGTGACAAGATTGGTAGAAGGCGGCTCGATACCCATTTTACCGGATTTCAGAAGTTAGGAGCATCATTCTCTTATAATCCGGAGAATGGATGTTATTGTTTGGAAGGTAAACACCTGAAAGGAACTTACATCCTATTAGATGAGGCTTCGGTGACAGGTACAGGAAATTTGTTGATGGCTTCGGTATTGGCTAAGGGAACGACCACATTATATAATGCAGCTTGTGAACCGTACATCCAACAATTGTGTCAAATGTTGCAAAGGATGGGTGCTATAATTAATGGCATTGGTTCCAATTTGCTGACTATTACAGGAGTTGATCAATTGGGTGGTTGCGAACATACGTTATTGCCTGATATGATTGAAGTAGGCAGCTTTATCGGCTTAGCTGCCATGACCGGATCGGATGTCACCATTAAGAATACTGGGTACGACCAATTGGGTATTATTCCAAATTCATTTGAACGTCTGGGTATTCATATCGAACGGAAAGGTGACGATATCCATATTACTCCCCATCAACAATATGAGATCGAAACGTTTATTGACGGATCAATCATGACTATTGCCGATGCCACTTGGCCGGGATTAACACCCGATTTACTCAGTGTATTTTTGGTAGTAGCCATACAAGCGTCGGGTAGCGTGTTGATTCATCAGAAGATGTTTGAAAGCCGTTTGTTCTTTGTCGATAAGCTGATTGATATGGGCGCGCGAATTATTCTATGTGATCCGCACCGTGCTACTGTGATTGGCTTGGGCAAGAAACAGAAATTAAAAGGGACAATTATGAGTTCGCCCGACATACGCGCCGGAGTGGCATTGCTTATTGCAGCACTCAGTGCGGAAGGGACAAGTATTATTCACAATATTGAGCAAATAGACCGGGGATACGAGAATATTGATGTGCGTTTGAACCAGATTGGCGCTAAGATAACACGTATAGAATAACTTATCTGGCCGATTTTGATGGCAGGATATTGATTTTACAACTGGATAATTGTCGTTATTTTTGTAGGAGAATCAATCAATATATCAAAATATGAAACGCCGTACATTTATTAAAAATTCAGCAGGAATAACAGCTGCCTTATCATTGCCGTTGCTTGCCTCGTGTCATGGAGATCAAAAAGAAACATGGGCATGTACTCATAATAGCACACCTCTTGATACAAAAATCACTGTTAAAGGGTTGGAAAAACCCGTCAATGTGCTTCAAATTTCCGATTCACACATTACCTATAGTGATGAAAGTGACCAACCATACGAGATTTACAGCACCCGTATGACTAATGGATATTTGCAGGTTAGACATTTTAAAACATTGGACCCAATTACTACGATTGAGAGTTTCGAAGAATTGATGGAGTTGGCGAAGAAAGAGAAAGTTGACTTAGTCGCACTAACAGGCGATATTCTTAATTTTCCATCTGCGACTGCTGTTGCCAAAGTTCAGGAAATGGTTTCTGCATCCGGCATACCATATAAGTATATTTCCGGAAATCACGATTGGCATTATGAAGGAATGGAAGGTTCGGATGAGGGTTTGCGTCAAAAATGGTGCACAGACCGTTTGATGCCGTTATATCAGGGAAGCAATCCTTTGTATTCGTCCCAGATTGTCGGTGGAATTAATATGGTATTTATTGATGATTCTACCTATCAGGTGAATGAAGAACAACTCGAATTTTATAAGCAACAAAAAGCTCGTCCCGAACCGATTGCTGTATTTGTTCATATTCCGTTGTATATGCCTACAATAGAAATTTGTTGTGGCCATCCCCAATGGGGAGCAGCTGCCGATCACTTGTATGAAATAGAGCGTCGTGAACGTTGGTCGGAAAATGGGAATAAACCATCCACCATCGAATTTGTAAAGCAAGTGATGTCTACGGAAAGGCTACTTGGCATATTTGCCGGACACACGCATCAATGCCGGTTCGTTTCCGATCAAGGAAAATTCCAATATATTACAGGTCCATCATTTAATGGACAATATCGAATGATTCGGTTTCTCCCTTCGTAAGATCTGTTATTTGTTACTTATCGGTTGAATAGTAATGGTGCGTTCGTATACTTGTGGCTGTACCCGGTAAGCATCAAATATTCCACGTGCGGTACATCCTACTCCTGATGTGGCATAATCCAAGTTGAAGGTAATGCCGTCTTGTTTGTGAAGTTGATAGGTATATACAGCTTTGGTCAGATTATCAGTACTGAACGGATAAGCATTGAAGTTGAATTTTTCGTTTACATTAAATTGTAGTCCTGATCCCTGTTCATCGGTCATGCGTACCCAGCGATTGTCCGTACGAAGGCCGTAATCCTGAGGAATCAAATATGGCTCATACATGGCTTGCGCGGTGGAATGGTAAATTCCGATCTTATAACCTGTTTTCCTGTCGGGATAATTCTCTTGAGGGCCGCGGCCATACCAATTTACCTGATCCAGGCTTTTATCCAATACCATAGAAATACCTACACGGGGAAACCAAAGCGGCATTGGCCCTTCCGGTTTCATTTGGTGATGAATGGTCATTTTACCGTCATTTGTGATAACAAACTTGTAATCATTGCGCACCCCACTACTACGGACACCTTCGATATATAAGTCGCTCTTTTCCTTTTCGCTTTTGCCCATCAAATTAAGGTCTTTGATGCGAATATGTATTTCCCTGTTTATTTCTTCAATTTCAAAAGTAAGGGGTTGGTGTACCAATTGATCGAGGCCAAACGAATACATTTCGGTTGACAGGCTTCTTCCATATCCTTCTTTCCAATTAACTGATCGGCCACTTCGCGAGTTCCATTCATCTACTTCATTGGCTAAAGGTGCACGCCACAAGTTTAATGTCAATGGTGAACGAAGCATTTCCTTACCCTGATAGATGATCGACACTAATTGTCCCTGCTGCTTATCAAACGAATATTTAAAATCCGAACCCGAAACAGTCAGGATATTGCCTGTTTCAGAATATGTTGGAGCGTTATTTGCCACCGTTGGTTGTGTCATTGGGGGCAAGTACCATGGCAATTCCAATTGATCCCAAGCAACTTCATGTCCTGCAGGCGCCCAAAGTTCTGCTTTTCTTAATGTAGTACTAATGGTAATACGATATTCGCAACCGGCATCTATTGTTGGTTTTGTATATGGTATTCGTATAGATTCTTTGTTTAAAGGCTCTGTTTTCAAGTTCAATTCACCTTGTTGCAACACTTTGCCGTCGGCTTCAAGTGTCCAGCGTGTTTGGTAATATCCAGCATCTAAGAAATGGTTTCGATTCCAAATTTCGATGGTTCCCGTTGTAGCATCTATCAAACGGAAGGAGAGGGGTTGCACAGTTTTTTTCATTTGCCACATTTCCGGCTGAGGTTTCCGGTCTGGCCAGATGCTTCCATAAGTGCGCGCACCAATGCCGTAACTGTAGAATGTCCCTTCCCGTTGTTCTTTTTCAAAATCCAGCCATAATGCTGCTTTTTGAGGATGTATGCTATTCATATCCAATGCCTCGGTGAAGATGCCGACATTGTCCATTTGTGCATCACAGATATATACCGAAGTTTCTTGCCCATGTATTTCCGCATTGCGGCCAATATTTACCGGAAAGGGGAAATTGCGTATATTACCCGATACTTTGGCCGATGATCTTTCCGATTTATCAATGTAAAGGCGCATTTCACTGCCGTCATAAACTGCCATTACTTCGTGCCAATGATATTCCCAATCTGCCGGAAGCGGAGCACATACCGAATGCCGTTTGTTGGTATACAGATAAAATTCCAAACATTCCTTGCCCTTTTGTTGTATGCCAAACTGATAGCTGCCTTTGGTCAGATATGAACCGCAATCACTGCTTAGTTTACGTGGGAATACGCGGAACGTTAATGTTAATTTGTCTCCGGTTATTTCCATATTATCCTGTCTGTATACTTCTACCCATTGGTCGTGCCCGTTTAAGTCGAGTACACTGTTGTTGCCACTTTTCACCAACGTAGCATTCCCCATGAGGTGAGCAGGCGTATGGTTTGGTGATGCATCTGTTAGCGAACGTATAGGTTCTGTAATACCTGTACTGACATAATCCCAAATGGCTCCTCCCATTAGTCGCGGATAGGCATAAATTACTTCCCAAAAATCATCCAATCCACCACCACCGTTCCCAGCTACAGAAAGATACTCATCAAGAAAAGATGGGCGGCGGTCAGGATTTTCAGAGGGTAGGCCTACTTGTATTTCTAATTCCAATGGTATAGGATAGCGTGGTCCGATGATGTCTTCGGCATGATGCGAAAAAGCATTGCCTCCATACATCCAATAACGTGTGGGATCATATTTTTTCCCTTCACAGATGACTTCGGTGATGTTCTCACCTTCTCCGCTTTCATTTCCGGCGCTCCAAAAAAGTATACAAGGATAATTGCGGTCGCGTAGAACCATCCGGCGAACACGTTCTTGATACATTTCCATATATTCGGGTTTCGTGGAAATCCATTCGGTGGCATGGGCTTCAACGCCTGCTTCATCAATAACATAAAGGCCATATTCATCAGCCAATTCAAGATATTTGTTCACCGGCGGATAATGGGATGTGCGTACCGCATTAAAGTTAAATTGCTTCAATAACTCGAAATCCTTTCGTATGGTTGCTTCGTCCATAGTATGTCCTGTTTCAGGATGTTGCATATGCGAATTTTGTGCATTTACCTTTAGTGGCACGCCATTCAGGTAGAATGTTTCGCCTTTGATTTCCGTTTTTTTGAATCCTATGCGTGTCCGCATCTTGTCCTGTACTTTTCCATCAGCAGTAAGTAATTCCATACTAAGCGTGTAAAGGTTCGGCGTTTCGGAAGTCCATTTTAAAGGATTCTTAATGTCTTGTTTTAATGTAATTTCTTCTTTACCAGATTGATTCAAATGGAACGGTTGGCTGGCAAATTCACTTACCAATTTGTTATCTTTATTGTACAAACGGGCTTTTACAGTGTAAGATGAAGCAGGAGTTACACCATCATATCTCTTAACCCATGAATGTATTTCCAATTTAGCATCCGTATAAGACTGATCAAGGTCGGTGATGACCTGCCAATCAAAAAGCCTTATGGTTGGTGCAGCGTATAGCCACACATCATCAAAGATGCCAGCCAAACGCCAATAATCCTGACCTTCCATATAGTAACCGTCGGAGTATTTCACAACGAATACCGTCAGTGAGTTTTGCCCTGTTTTCAAGTAATCGGTGA
>JAVBPN010000326.1:0-6553 GCA_031549585.1 Bacteroidales bacterium | reverse complement strand
TTCTTCGCATCCACTCAATCCATCGATAAGTACCATCCCAACATAACGTGCCGGATCTAATTGTTTCATGGGCTTTTCCAATGATTTTTCGAATGATTTGAATGCTTTGGCCACAGCTTGTTCATCCGTTTTTATGTTTTCAAGTACTACAATCTTTAGATCCTTTAAAGATGCCTTACTCCATGCCATAGCTACGATCATTCCCTGTCCCATCGCGCCGGAAATCATTTCGCCAGCTGTAGTACACCCCACTGTATGAATACCGGGAAAAGCAGCGGCCATTTCTTTGCTGATCGCCTCCGTCGGATGAATAGGCGATGCAAAATATAAAATCAGGCAAGCATCAACATCGATCAACTGTTCTTTGATCCTTTTTACGGCCGCAATTACATCCTTTGCGTCAGATTGTGCAATTTTGAAATTTATCATACTTACTTTTTATTTGGGGGTTGAACGTTCTTTTATTTCAAGAATAACATTGTAGATGTTTGGTTCATATGCCCAATATAACTTTCACCAAAAGTGCCGAAAGCAATAGTCGGTATCGATTTGAATAAAGCCGCATATTCTTGTTCTTGTTGCTTTTCGTGTAATTCAACCATACGCGACATGCAATTGAACTCAATGACAGTTCCCAAATCACGGTTATTGAACCAAACCTGTTCAAGATCCTTACGAGTATTGGAAACAATGTCCTTGGCTTGTAGAATAGTTAACTCCATTCCTTCTTTTACCGAACAATAAAAGTCCATGGCCCCATTAGCCAGGATACTATGAGGATCCCTTACGAAGTAATTTTTTGCATCGAAAACCAATGCCAGCGGATTGGTTGTATAATAATTAGGTAATTCATCTATAGTAACCCCTAAAGCATCGGCGTATGCTTCTGCTGCCGGCCGATGATCAAACTCATAAACAATTCGTTGTGATTCATCGACCTTAGTGGGGGTAAGTTTCTTATCTGTCAATGATAAACTTTGAGTTTTCAACATGGCAAAACCATTTATCGGTTCCATCAATAACATAACGGCAGCGTCGGTATATTTCTTTCCATTGAGGAAAATATACGGTTGGTGGAACTCATCAGACGCAGCGGACCCACCTACAAAAATGATATTGGTGAAATTTCCGATCTGATCATTAATATACTCTTCACATTTACTTTGTCCGTCGATCAATAACATACCTACATAATGCGAAGGTGATATCCGCGATATAGGTATGTTAAAGTGTTTTCCGATGTTCTTTAAGGCCTTGCCTACGGCTTGTTTGTCTTCTTTGATATTTTCAAGAATTTCTGCTTTTAAGCGAGGAATGCTGTCTTTTCCACATGCCAAAGCGACAATGGAGCTGGTTAACATTTTATTAGAGACCATTTCGCCGGCGGTGGTACAACCAACTGTTTGCGCAGACGGAAATGTTTCAGACATCAATTGGCAAACCTCATCAGCTGGGTATATCGGAGATACAAAATACACAATAAGGGAGGGGTCAGTAATTTCTGATAATCTTGTTTTGATTTCCTTAACAGCTGAACCAACCTCAGGTTTAGTGGAATATGCTATTTGATAACTCATGATTTTTGATGTTTAATTTTTTGATGTTTGTTCCAAAACATATATTATATCTACGGATGTAAATAATAATCTCATCTAATAATGAGTATACGTATAAAGCCGATTAAGGTTATATCCTTGATCATAAAAACTTGTTTATATTTTGTTTTTGCCAGACTATTTTTATTTCAGTATAAAATATGCTTATACCCAGCGTTATGAGAAATAGTAAACATAATGCTATCTACATTTGATAAACATTGATTATATTTGGGCATTAAAGAAAATAATTATGAAGTATACAAGGCGCCATTTTATCGGAACAGCTATTGCCGGAGCAGGAGGGATATTGCTTAATAGCCAGCTTGCTGAAGCCGGTTTGAGTGTAGCTAAAAAATATAATCCATACGAAGTTGTCAATTTGGGTAAAACCGGTATTCAAGCCACACGCCTGTGTATGGGAACCGGCATTAGGGGGGGTGGGAGGCAATCGAATCTTACCCGGTTGGGATATGACGAAGGTGTAAAACTGGTGCGGGAAATCTACGGCCGTGGAGTACGAATGTTTGATTTGGCCGATTCATATGGGACGCACGGTATTGTCAGTGATGCATTAAAGATATATCCACGGAGCAGTTATACAATTTTTACTAAATTGTGGTTTATGCGGGGAGCGATTCCCGAAGCTGAACGCCCTGATGCTGAAACAGTAGTGGCACGCTTTTTAAGGGAACTGCAAACCGATTATATTGACGGTGTACAATTGCACTGTGTCACTTCCGGACAGTGGAATACCGAATTGAACGACTATATGGTGTCGCTTGATAAACTAAAACAGAAAGGAATCATCCGTTCGCACGGTCTTAGTTGCCATTCATTGGCGGCAGTGGAGACAGCGGTGCGTGAGCCATGGGTGGATTGTATTCATGTACGACTCAATCCATACGGTTCCAAGATGGATGATAAGGTGGAAAACGTAGAGCCCGTGGTTAAACAACTACGTCAAGCAGGCAAAGGTATTATCGCAATGAAAATTATTGGAGAAGGCGACTTCGCTAATAGTGATGAACAAAGGGATAATAGTTTCCGCTATGCTCTCCAGTCGGGCCTTGTGGATGTGATCAATATTGGCATGGACAAAATCAGCGACATTGTTGACTCTGAGGCAAGAATACAAAAGGTAACAGTGAAAAAAGTATAAAGAATACTGTTATTTCCGACCCTCCAAAATATTTTCTTTTAGTTTAGTATCTTTATATAAAAACCCGACAGGTTTTATACCTGCCGGGATCATCACTAACATGCACGCACTTTACTTTAAGTCTATTTTGTATTTCCTGATTACTAATCCTTTTTATCTTAATTAACAAGCATATTTCACTAACCTGCATTATTCACACTCGAATACGTCGCTGGGTTGAGCGGCAATTGGCTTTGCCGAGCTCGTAAACTCGGTTGTATTGCCGCTCTCGATCTTCGTCGAATTTCAAATTGCCTTCGGCGAGCTAAAGGTTCGACAATGTTGAGCGACGGCATTACAACTTAGCGAAGCGGTCTCATGACCGAAGGGAATAAATGCCGCTGAACGTGCTCTTTTCACGCTTTCCGGACACTTAAGATTTTAGTATGAATAATTCAGGCTAAATGTTTAATATGATTATTTACTTGTTTTTTTATTTTTGACATTTCTGATTTTTGTACTTATTATTTTCGAAGATTTCTGACTTTCAATCATTAAATTATTGAAAATCATTACATTTTTACATTCTTCCCAAATTTTTGGGTCCTTAATAGGCAATCCTACAAACATAATTGTATTTTCTTCATCCAGCAGGCAGGCATGGAAAGCAGAATTATTAGGAATATGATTGACTTTCTGGAAAAGGTTGTTGTGGTCGTACAACATGGGATGAAAAATATTGGCAAAGCAAAGGTCGCTTTCTAATTGTTTGTAATCATTAGTATGTGCAACAAATACAAAACCCAAGTCAGGATGTTTTTTCTCGCCTTCATCCATTAATCGTTTCCATTTAGGCAGGATGATATGCCCGTTCTTGCATTGTTCCGGCCCAAGATAGGCAATTATCTTATGTTTTTTTTTCCAGGCATCGGGTATTCCTACCTTTTTTCCAAAAAGCGTATAACCGACCCCGTTAGGTACCACTAAATCTTTACCTAAATATCTCCTGACCACATGAGCAACCTCGTCAAGGGTTGCCTGTTTGTGAGCATGATACATGGCATAAGCTGCGTATTCGCAGATTTTTAAATTAAAGCTCATGGCACAACTTATTTGGTTAATACATTATCTAAAATCAATTATCTAATGAATTGTTCATTATTTCGTTCCTGATTGTTTTTCAACCGTGATTTATTATTAGGAAACAGTCAATTGAAAATACAATATTCGCATAATTTACATTATATAAATACTCCCTAAGGAATACGGACAAAATAATATCCCCACTTCAAATACCTACAGAAGGGAGAAATGAAGGGTTGGACGGTTTCGCCATCCAACCCTTGTCGACCAAGCGTATGGAGACATCTTTCTATCAATGAATATAAAACTCTGAAAATATGAGTTTACTGTGAGTAGTGCATTTACATAATCATAAAACTATAAATTTAATACTATAAATGTATGTAATATGAAAGTAAAAATAGTAACTTTGCCAGACAATAATTTTATTAAAGATTATATAAATTAGGTTTTTATGGCGTCAATTTTGAAATTATTCAGGGCACAAGCCAATAGCATACAGGTATCCCGGAAATCATCTTTGAAAGCCCTCACTTTATCTTTAATAATTCGGAATACCTTACATTGTCCGATAGAGAAGTTGGCTGTTATTTTGGTTGTTATACTCACTGCTTGCGGCGGTGAATCTGACAAAGAAAAAGAATTTGATCTTGTAGATCATTTGTTACAAAGGAAATACTTATACTGGAAAGATGACAGCATCACCTTTATTTATAAAGGTGATAAGTATACTTCGAGATACGGAATAATTGAAGATACATTACGATATTGGTTCCCTCATAGTTCATACCCAAATTGCCACAAATGTGGATATTTGTTGTTTGAAAAAAAGGAATTAAATACCCTTTATCAGAGTTTTTGCTCTTCACCTTTTTTGATAAAAATCATAGATGATGAAGGTGTTATAAGGTATTATAACGAACCTGGTTTCGGACACAATCCAGAACCCGACGACGGTATCTTACACTTTAGAGTAGCAAAAAATATTAAAGACAAATATGATGAAGAATACAAAATATATTCATCAAGATGGTACACTAAAGACGGAATGACAATTATGGAAGACAATGAAGCCAATGAAATTTATCAAAAATTTTTGCAATGCCCTTGTCGATCTTTTATAATACATTCTGACAAGTCGCAAACATTAATTATTCCAGATAATTGCGATTAAGATTTATCCAACACTCAGGTGTTTAAAAAATACCCCAACTATTTTACAAACAAATAGTTGGGGTATTTTTTTGCTTTGTGAAATATCCCGATTTTGAAATCGTTTTTTTTGCGTAGATTTAGGGAGAACCTCACAATCTACCAACTAAGAAAATGTACTACTATCAAAAACTCCCAGAACGTTTTTCATGTACTCGTTTTGATTGCTAAGCAGGCTGAATAGTTACTATTATTTTAGGAACTCAGCTTTTCTTCCAATTCTTCAATTTGTAGTTTGAACCGCCGGTCGGTTTCCATCAAATCATTAACGGTACGGCAAGCATGTAAAACTGTAGCATGATCTTTTTTACCTAATTGTGCACCAATACTTTTCAATGAGGTTTTAGTGAGCTGTTTGGCAAAATACATGGCTACCTGCCGGGCTTGTACGATTTCCCGTTTACGGGTGTTCGACAACACACTGCCTTCATCGATATGGAAATAATCCGACACCACCTGCAGGATGTAATCAATAGACAATTCCCGCTTGGTATGTTTGATCAGTTTTTCGATCGTTAATTGGGCCAATTCCAAAGTGATGGCTTTCTTATTGAGTGTTGCTTGTGCCAGCAAACCAATAAGTACACCTTCCAGTTCGCGTACATTGTTAACTATATTTTTGGCGACATATTCAAGTACATCATCCGACAACTCAATACCATCACGATATGCGCGTTGTTTGAGTATGGCCAGGCGAGTTTGATATCCCGGAACCTGTAATTCGGTGGAAAGCCCCCATTTGAAACGCGATAACAAACGTTGATCGATCAAACCCTGCAATTCGACTGGTGGCCGGTCTGATGTGAGTATCAATTGCTTACCCCGTTGATGTAAATGGTTGAATATCTCAAAAAAGGTTTTTTGTGTACCGTCTTTCTTTACAAACTCTTGTACATCATCAATGATCAATACATCAATGCATTGATAGAAATGTAAAAAATCATTGGCCGCGTTCCTTCTGATAGAATCAGTAAATTGAGTGGAAAATTTGGTGGCATTTACATATAATACCGTTTTTTCGGGCATTTGTTCCTTCACTTTGATGCCAATAGCTTGGGCTAAGTGGGTTTTTCCCAACCCCGATTCTCCATATAAAAATAAGGGATTAAAAGCTGTTCCTCCTGGTTTTTCGGCTACAGCTAACCCAGCCGAACGCGCCAGACGGTTACATTCGCCCTCTATAAAATTGGCAAATGAATATTCGAAATTCAATTGAGGGGGAATATCCAACTTTTTTAGTCCGGGAACAATAAACGGGTTACGAATGGAAGGTTCTACAGGTACTTGTACAGGCGGGTTCACATAGTTACGCGATCCATTACTTCCAGGTATGACGGTATTTTTTTGATTTTCAGGTGTTTTTCCAACAGGTATGCTATATTCCAATTTAGCATCAGGACCTAATTCTTTCCTGATGGTTTTTTTTAACAAATCAACATAGTGTTCTTCAATATATTCATAGAAGAATGGAGTAGGCACCTCAAGAGTTAACACGTTTTGTTTAACCCTAATAGCCCTTATA
>JAVBPN010000152.1:0-22356 GCA_031549585.1 Bacteroidales bacterium | reverse complement strand
GCCGTATTCTTTTTGCTGCATTACTTTTCCTTTTCATAGAGCCTGTTCAGGCTTTTATGGACAGCACGTTGTTGCAAAAAGGCTATCAGGTTCAGGAACTTTCATTGAAACCTGACTATGATGGCAATCCTATAGCTATTTTAATTCATAAAAAGTGTAGCGAACCGTCACAAAAGGCCGTTTTGTACATACATGGTTACAATGATTATTTCTTTCAGGATCATATGGCTGATTGGTATGTAAATCATGGATACAATTTTTATGCGCTTGAATTAAGGCGTTATGGGCGTGCTTTAATGCCCGACCAAGTGCGGTATGGCGTAAAACATTTGACCGATTATTATGAAGAATTGGATCAGGCAATCGATATCATCCGTAACGAGCATGACAATACCTTTTTGTTGCTAAACGGACATTCAAACGGAGGGTTGATTGTTTCGTTGTATGCCTCAGACCGTGCATCAAATCAGACAATTGATGCAATTTTTCTCAACAGTCCGTTTTTTGAATTAAACGCAGGATGGTTTTCGCGTAATATATTATCTCCTATTTTTGGTGTGTTAGGCGGGATTTTTCCCAACATGAAACTTCCGGTTCCGTCTTCGCCATATTATGGCGAAAGCCTGCATATTCTTTATCGGGGAGAATGGAATTATGACCTTTCTCTCAAATTATTAGAAAATAAAACACGTTGTGGTTGGCTTCGGGCAATTCGCAAAGGGCAGAAAAGAATCAAAAAAGGTTTGGATATTAACTGTCCGGTGTTGGTGATGCACTCGGACAAAAGCGGTAGTGAAAGCAAATGGAATGATCAAATACCCGTTACTGATGTGGTGTTGAACGTGGAAGACATCAAACGGTTATCACCCAAAATAGGCGCTCACGTTACCTTAAAAGAAATAGCAAGGGCAAAACATGATATTATTCTGTCTTTGCCGGATGTTCGTCAAAATGCTTTCAATGAACTAGGGAAATGGTTGGGTGAGTTGCCCCAATAGAGATATAAAATGTACTTTTATATAAGAGGTTATGTTAGGTAGTCCGTTTCGGCCGTCATTGGTAGCGATAGCGAAACAATCCCCCGCAGGGCTCGGCGAAGTCAAATGCCACTTAACCGCACTACATATTCTGCCGAATGTGGAAATAATACAACAATTTAATGAAATGTTTCCGAATATAAAACTCATATTGATTGATAATGTAAAAGGATATGGAAAATATAATAGAAATACCAACAGGAAGTTCAAATTTATTAATCGGAGTAATTGACAGGTTTAATGAAACTTATAAAACTGATTTTAAATTTTTATATTCTGAAGATAGAGATGGTGTTGAGTTTGGAATTGTTGAAAAAGGAGTTACATGCTCCAATAATATGGTGTTTATGTTAGGATTCTTTTTTGGAGGAAACGTAAGTACCCTCAGAGAAAAAGGTGAAATAGATTGGTGACTATTTATTGTATTTCCCCACTCTGCGGATCAGGCGGGCTCTCGCAATAACGTCTATTTTTGACTTTTATACAACTCCTATCTCATCTTTAAAAATTTATGTACTTTTGGCTTTCCGATTTGTATAGGCAATAATTTGCACATAACATTGGGCACATGACTTCTTGAACCATTTTAGTTAAAAATATACCAATTGACACATGGAAGATTTGATCAACGAATTAAAAATTAAAGTAATAGAACATCTAAACTTGCAAGAACTTTCTCCGGAAGACATTTCTGCGGACGATCCTTTGTTTGGCGACGGAATAGGCCTTGATAGTATCGATGCTTTGGAATTGATTGTTTTGCTTCAACAGGATTATGGAATTAAAGTTACCGATGCTGAGGAAGGACGTCAGGCATTTCGTAGTATTCGCACAATGGCCGAATTTATCAAAAGTAAACAAGCGCAGTAAGTGAAAGTATTCGTTGTCGGCATTGGTGTTATTTCTGCTATGGGAGAAGGCGTTGATGAAAATCTGAAATGCCTAAAAAAGTCAGGTCTTGAACACTATCCGGGCTTCGAAGGTTCAGGTACGGAATTATCTTCATATCCTTTATGGAAAGTAGTGATTGGCAATGAAGAATTGGCTCAAAAATTAAATATTCGGACACCGATTCCGCGCACATCATTGCTTTCATTATATGCTGTCAACGAATGTTTACAAGATTTTCCATATCATGATGACATCCGATTAGGATTTGCGTCGGCAACTACAGTCGGAGGCATGCCTCTAAGCGAATCTTTTTTTAAGGATTATGTTCCTTATAAAACCGGACGAAAACGGGATATTATTTATCATACCTGCGGATCTGCCACAGAATTAACGGCCAAGTATTTACCTCCATTGTCATATATTACTACCATCAATACAGCCTGTTCTTCTTCGGCTAATGCCATGATTACGGCTGCAAGAAAAATAAAACAAGGACAGATGGATGCGGCAATTGCTGGCGGAAGCGATGCGTTGTGCTGGTTTACCATCAATGGATTTAATTCATTGATGATATTGGATAGCGAACTTTGTCGGCCGTTTGACCAAAGCCGGGCAGGATTAAATTTAGGAGAAGGGGCAGGTTATGTTTTGTTGGTTTCGGAAGAGCTAGCCGATCGATTATCATTAAATCCATTGGCTGAATTGTGCGGATATGGTAATAGTAATGATGCGTTTCATGCCACGGCATTATCTGAATCGGGCGAAGGTCCTTTTCTAGCTATGAGCCAAGCGTTGAATCAAGCGCAATTGTTGCCCGGACAAATTGATTATATCAACTTACACGGAACAGGGACGCAAAATAATGATCTTGCTGAAGGAAATGCCATCAAACGTTTGTTTGGTGAAAAATATCCGGCATTAAGCTCGACCAAAGCATATACAGGGCATACATTAGGAGCAAGTGGCGGAATAGAAGCTGTTTATAGTGTTCTGTCTATACAACAACAGTTAGTATTTCCTAACTTACGGTTTGCAAATCCGATGCTGGAAACACAAATTATTCCTGTGCAACAGGTAGAATCGAAACAAATAGATTATGTTATGTCCAATTCATTTGGATTTGGAGGTAATTGTAGTAGCCTGATATTTGCCAAATGTAAATAGGTTGTGAATTTTAGTATTAAATCTTGAATCGTAAAATATATATTACATCATCGGCTTGCATTTCAGGGCAAAATAGCTTTTTAAGGCAAGATTGGCAGAGAAATTTAAATCTGCCTATTGATGGAATATTACCCTGCATAGAACCTGATTATAAGGAATGGATTGATGTAAAAAATATCCGTCGCATGAATCGTGTGCAAAGGATGGGATATGTAGCCGCATTGCAATGCTTGCGGCAAGCAAATGTCGATCATCCTGAAGCGATTATTGCTGGAACGGGTTGGGGATGTATTGACAGCACATATCGTTTTCTGGAGCGGCTTTATGATTTGCAGCATTTACCAGTCAATCCGTCGGCTTTTATTCAATCGACGCATAATACTGTCGCTGCGCAAATTGCGCTTATGCTGCAATGCAACGGATACAATAATACGATAACCGACAATCGTTTGGCTTTTGAATTAGCTTTGGATGACGCTATTTTGCACATGAACGAAAGTGGTGCAGCAAAATGTTTGGTTGGTTGTTTCGATGAAATGATACCAGAGTTGGTAGATATATTGAAAAAGGTACGGAGTCCTCTTCCAATAGAGGTGCAAGGAGAAGGATCTGCCTTTTTTTTGCTTTCCAGGCAGCCTGATTCCGAATATGCAGCAGAGATCAAGCACATGCAAATTGCTTCTTTCAGATATATAGAAGAAAATCTGAATTCCATTATTGAAACTAATTTAGTCCGCCACATTACGGCGGAGCAAAAAGATGTATTGGAAACTGGCTCATGGAAAGATTTTCATGGAACAAAATCTGCTTTTGGGCATTTGTGCGGGCATTTTCCTACCAATAGTGGATTTGGCTTGTGGTTTGCTATGGATTTTCTGCAAAAGAATGATTCAGGCAATGTGTTGCTTTACAATAAATCCAGATCGGGAATGAGTACAGTAACAATAATCGGAAAACCAGATTGAATCAATGACAGATAAGGTTAAATATTATATCCGACAAGCAGAATGCATATTAATCCCTGCATTGCTTATTTATACGCTGATATCTGGACTTTGGATTTATGCCGCTTTATTATTGCTTGTTCTTTTCATCATGGTTTGGAGTATTTTTGATATTCGCTTGGCTGAGTTTTTACCGGTATTGAATCGATTGAATAAGAAGGAAAGATGCATTGCACTTACTTTTGACGATGGCCCGTGTGAACAAACAGAAAAGATATTGGATATATTGGCATCGGAACATATCAAAGCAACATTTTTTGTTGTGGGTAAACAAGCGGAAAAATATCCTCTATTATTGAAGAGAATGATGGATGACGGGCATGTGATTGGGACACATACGCAAAATCATTTAACTTCATTTCCATTTATGGGAATCAAACGGGCAAAACAGGAAATTCATCAGGGCATAGAATCTGTTGAAAAAATTATCGGTGTCAAACCTGTTTTGTTTCGTCCACCTTTCGGGATTACTAATCCGGTTATTGCATATGCTACTGCATGTGAGCAAGTGAATAACATCGGTTGGTCATTGCGTTCGTTGGATACCCGAATTGATGATTCGAACAAATTGACAAAACGGATTCTTCGTAAGCTAAAGCCCGGAAAAATTATTTTGCTTCATGACCATATGCCGGTTACATTAAAGATTTTACCCGAATTGATTACACAGATCAAAGTGCGTGGATATCAATTTGTAACTATATGTTGCATATAACAAAAGATAGGCTGCATCTTTCAATTTATTTTATATCGGGAAACAAAAGTTTATGGCAAGTTATTTGCCATGAGATAAGTATAAAAGTTATATGATACATATGGTTTTTTCTTTTTGAAAAGAAAAAAACGAGTTATATTTGTATCAGAATTTTATAAGGAACATGGCAATTCAGGATGAGGTTATTTTCTCTTTAGAAGAAAAAATAAAACAAATCATTCTTGTCGCAGAAGAGCTAAGAATAAAAAATTTGAAGCTTGAGCAGCAAGTAGATGAATTGTCAGAAGTGGTTCGCCAAAAAGAATATGAGATGGAGGAACTCAATACAAAATGCCAAAATCTCACACTTGCTAAAACGATTGCATCTTCGTCAGGTGATATCAGACAAGTGAAACTTCAGGTGAATCGCATGATGCGAGAGGTAGATAAGTGTATCGCACTTTTGAATAGATAATGATAAAGTTCGATTAATGACTTGGAATCAGACCATTAGAGTAAGTATAGCAGAGCGGCATTATCCTCTGAAAATAGATAAAGAAGAAGACGAGGAACGTATTCGCAAAGCTGCCAAGCTCATTAACGACCGGTTGTTGCAATACAAACAACGCTATAGTGATAAAGATGTGCAAGATTTCTTAGCCATAGCGGCGTTACAATTTGCTGTGAAGTTGATCGAATTGGAAACAAAAGCCAGTTCGACCGACCAGACGGATAAATTGAAGCAACTAGCAGAGCAGTTAGAAAATTATCTGAGTCAGAGTTCATTAACATTATAGTATATCCGCACGGTTTCTTCAATTCTTTGGGAACTCAACAGTTAATCAATTAGAGTTGAACTTTAGTTATGGAAAACAGGCCTTGTACCGGTTTCGGCCGGGATCTCATTTTTGAGACGTTGGAAGTTTGAGATAATTGGTCACTCTACCCATGTTTATTTGGGGTTTTTTAAAGTTGGGGAAATCGTTGCGGTTTTTTTATTTCATTTTTTATAGTACCTATTTATAATATGAGTCATCTAAATATTTGGATTATTGGGATCATCACATTTGCTGTCGGCTGTGGTGTATCTTACTTCATACAGGCCACCGTTCTTAAATCAAAAAAAGAACGTAAAATAAAAGAGGCCGAAAACGAAGCCGAAGTGATCAAAAAAAGGAAAATGCTCGAAGCAAAAGAACATTTTCTACAACTAAAAACGGAACATGAAAAGAACGCCAACGAGCGAAACTCGAGAATGGCGCAGGCAGAAAACCGTATCAAACAAAAAGAATCTTCTTTGTCGCAAAAATTTGAAGAAAATCAAAGACAAAAGAAAGAATTGGATGTCGTGCGGGATAATTTAGGCAATCAGATGGAACTGATGGAGCGTAAGCAGGAAGATCTGGAAAAATTGCACAAACAACAAGTAGAACAATTACAGACGATTTCGGGACTTTCGGCGGAAGAAGCCAAAGGTCAATTAATTGAATCATTGAAAACGGAATCACGTTCGGAAGCTATGTCCTACATCAACGAGATTGTGGATTAAGCCAAAATGACGGCAACAAAAGAAGCGAAACGCGTTGTTTTGCAAACAATACAACGAGTTGCTACCGAAGCGGCAGTAGAAAACTCCGTTACGGTTTTTCATATTGAAAATGACGAAATGAAGGGCCGTATTATTGGCCGTGAAGGTCGTAATATTCGTGCTCTCGAAGCAGCAACAGGCGTGGAAATCATAGTTGATGATACGCCCGAAGCTATTATTCTTTCGGCTTTTGATCCGGTACGTCGTGAGATTGCACGTCTTGCCTTGCATCAATTGGTTATAGACGGACGTATACACCCTGCTCGTATTGAAGAAGTGGTGAATAAGATTCAAAAGCAAATCGAAGAAGAAGTTGTTGAAGTCGGAAAACGTACGGCAATAGATCTTGGTATACAAGGACTTCATCCGGAATTGATAAGGATTATTGGTAAAATGAAATACCGTTCGTCATACGGACAAAACCTGCTTCAGCATTCACGCGAAGTGGCTAATCTATCTGCCATCATGGCTTCGGAGCTTGGATTAAATACCAAATTGGCTAAACGTGCGGGACTTTTGCATGATATTGGAAAAGTACCCGATGATGAGCCCGAATTGCCACACGCAATTATTGGTATGAAGCTGGCCGAACGTTATAAAGAAAAACCGGAAGTGTGCAATGCCATCGGTTCTCACCATGATGAAGTAGAAATGACTACCTTGATTGCACCGATTGTTCAAGTGTGCGATGCTATCTCTGGAGCGCGTCCGGGAGCACGTCGCGAAGTGGTTGAAGCATATATCAAACGATTGAAAGAATTGGAATCATTGGCTTTGGCATATCCTGGTGTAACTAAAACATTTGCTATTCAGGCAGGACGGGAGTTGCGCGTTATTGTAGGTAGTGAAAAAGTTTCGGATGCAGATGCCGAAAGCCTGTCATACGATATTGCCAAGAAGATACAGAATGATATGACTTATCCCGGACAAGTCAAAATCACAGTGATACGCGAAACCAGAGCCATTAGCTATGCAAAATAGTTATTTGGATTGGATATGATATAGAACGGCGGTGTGGTAATGCCGCCGTCTTTGTTTTAGGATAGATATAAAAATTTGTGGTGATATGAGTCAAAGCGGAATTCATGCAGTAACCGGAGCTTTTGGCTTTTCCGGGAAATATATTACAAGGTTATTGTTAGATCAAGGAAAGCAGGTGATGACACTCACCAATTCAACACACCGAAGCAATGAATTTGGCGATCGGATTGCTGTATCGCCTTACCATTTTGACCAGCCCGATAAACTTGCTGAATCATTGAAAGGTGTATCAGTACTATATAATACGTATTGGGTTCGTTTTAATCACTCTACGTTTCAACATTCGGAAGCAGTTAAAAATACGCTTATCCTTTTTGAAGCAGCTCAGAAAGCAGGTGTACAAAGGATTGTACATACCAGCATCACCAATCCGGACGAAAACTCTCCTTTAGAGTATTTTGCTGGGAAAGGGATATTGGAAAACGCATTGATCCGGTCAGGTATGGATTATTCCATTTTGCGTCCGGCGGTATTATTTGGAGATGAGGATATTTTGATCAATAACATAGCATGGATGATCCGTAAATTTCCTGTTTTTGGCACGTTTGGCGATGGATCTTACAAACTCCAACCGATTTATGTGGAAGATTATGCTGTATTGGCTGTTAAACACGGCGAAGAAACAAAAAATGTAATCATTGACGCTATTGGTCCAGAAACATTTACTTATCGGCAATTGGTTAAAACTATTTCAAAAATCATTTTAGACAAAGAACGTAAAGTGTTTTCCATGCCTGACGAGCTTGGTTATTGGGTTTCTAAATTGGTCGGCTGGTTTATGGGCGATCATTTGGTGACACGTGAGGAAATTAAAGGCCTCAAAGCAAATTTGTTGTGCACAGATTCCCCTCCGGCAGGAACTAAAAAACTTACCGATTGGGTTTACGAACATAAGGATACGATCGGGAAAAAATATGCCAATGAATTAAAGCGGCGGTTAGACCGCTCAAAGGCGTATTAATTCGGTTAAAATTTCACATATCATGAATACAGCTATTGTCAACGGTGTTATAGTTTCAAATGGTCAACTATTGAGGAATAAGGCCATTATCATTCAAAATGGATATTTTGAACGGATATTGAATGAGAATGAGATCCCTCAAGGCGTTGAAATCAAGGATATGCAGGGGGCTTTTCTTGCGCCGGGATTTATCGATTTGCAGGTGATGGGTGCAGGTGGTGCTCTTCATGGTATACTTCCATCTGAAACATCGCTTGACATCATGGAAAAAGAATTGTTGAAACAGGGGACTATTGGTTTTTTACCGACAGCCTCTTCCAATTCGAGCGAAGTGATAAAAAAAGTGGTTGAAACAACCGTTCGATATAGAAAACGGGCGCTTGGAAATTTCTTAGGCTTACATTTAGAAGGGCCATACCTCAATCCAGCCAATAGAGGTGCTCATCCCGAAAAATATCTCACCAAAGCCACTTTACAAAGCGTTAACGAATTGCTGGATATAGCTCAGGGAGAAATTAAGATGATGACTATTGCTCCTGAATTGCAAGATGAACCGGTAATCAAATACCTTTTGGATCATTCGGTTGTATTATCTATTGGTCATAGCGGGGCAAGTTATGACGAGGCATTGAATTTTTTTGCTGGTTCAAGAAAGGCGGTCACTCATTTATTTAATGGTATGCCGCCGATTCATCACCGGAATCCTGGTATGATTCCGGCAATTTTCCAAAAAAAGCCTTATACCAGCATTGTTGCTGATGGAATACATGTAGCATATCCCATGGTAAAAATGGCGAAAGATATTTTGGGAGAGTTTTTGTATTTGATTACAGATGCAGCAACCCCATGCACCGAAGGAGTATACCAATATACCCTTAAGGGAGATCGCTATATAACAATGAGGAATAATCAAGAAGTACTTGCTGGTTCTACGTTGACTATGCTAAAAGCAGTGCAGAACTGTGTAGAATATGTTGGGATTTCTCTTCCTGAAGCTATAAATATGGCGACGCTTTATCCGGCAAGAGTTTTGGGCATGGAACGCAAAAATGGATTGATACATGCAGGATATGAAGCCCATTTGGTCGCATTTGACCATAAATACAATATTAAGCAGGTGATATATAATGGTGAAGTCGTTTCAATACATATCTAGATTTCAATAATTAATTACAGATATGGTGAGCGGAAGCCTAACAGGTCTTTGTCATGTTCAATGAACTGACTGAAAAACAAAAAGCGTCCACAATCGGGACGCTTTTTCATTATATTTGAAAAATACCGATTATTCTTTACCTTCTGCAGCGGCAGCCGCTGCTCTTGTTGTACGTACTGAAACGACAGGCATATCTTTTGATGAAACAATCTCATAATTCTTGGTAGGGATATCGCCAACGCGAATGGCTTTCCCAATTCCTAATTCTGAGATGTCTACAAGCACCTCAGCAGGAATATTTTGAGGTAGTCCTTTAACTCTTAGTTTTCTTCTATCAAGGTTTAATTTTCCTCCTTCACGGACGCCTATAGAAGTTCCTTCAAGTTTAACAGGGATTTCAACGGAAACCGGTTTTTTATCTGATATTTCGTAGAAATCAGCATGAAGCAAACTATCCGTTACCGGATGGAATGCCATATCTTTGATGATCGCGTCATGCTTTTTACCATCTATGTCTAAATTAACAATATGTGTATGCGGAGAAAACAATAATCCGCGAACGTCAGCTTCTGTAACGAAAAAATTAATGTTGTTTTTACCTCCGTATAAAACGCAAGGTATTCCACTTTCTTTTCTAACAGCTTTTGATGCTTTTTTGCCGGTCTCTTTACGCAAAGAGGCTTTTAATGCAATTGATTCCATTTCTTATATCGTTATGTCGATTACTTTTTGAGGCGGCAAAGGTAATAAAAATGTTCAGATAAATTACAAACAAAAATAAAGAAAACCGATTGTATTTTTGTATGTATTCGAAAATTTATAATTGTTTGCCACATAATTTATGCTTTGCAGTAACGACACGATTCACACTGATCCGTACTTTAATTTAGCTGCGGAAGAGTATATGTTGAAAAATTGTGAAGACAATTGTTTCCTGTTGTGGCGTAATGAGCCTTCTGTGATTGTTGGCCGCCATCAAAATACGTTGGCTGAAATCAATACGGACTATGTCAAAGAAAAAGGAATTAAAGTAGTTCGCCGGTTGTCTGGCGGAGGCGCTGTATTTCATGATTTGGGCAATATCAATTTTACATTTATTGAACATACGAACAATCAACAAGAGAATACATTTGTCAAATATACACAGCCGATTATTGCCGTATTGCAAAATTTAGGTATTGACGCCCGTTTTGAAGGAAGGAATGATATCGCTATTGATGGGAAGAAAATTTCGGGTAATGCCGAGTTTATATATCGTGACCGGATATTGCACCATGGAACGTTGCTTTATGCATCCGAATTGACAGACTTGTCGGATGCATTACGCATTAATCCGCTTAAATATCAGGATAAGGCGGTGAAATCGGTTCAAGCGCGTGTAACGAATATTAGTAGCCATCTTAAAAGTCCGCTTGGTTTGGACGAATTTCGTAATTTGGTACTGCAATATATGATGAAAAATATGGCAGAATACCGGTTGTATACTTATTCAGCGCAGGATATTGAAGCTATTCGTAAATTACGTGACGAAAAGTATGCGACTTGGGAATGGAATTTTGGACGTTCGCCCGGTTATAGTATAATTCAAGGAAAACGGACGGCTGGAGGATATGTCGAAGTGCATAGTAATGTAGAAAATGGTATCATCTGTGGTATTCGCATTATGGGTGATTTTTTTCACTTACAGGAAATATCTGAGTTGGAAGAACAATTAATTCATTTGCCCCACGATGAAATACAAATCCGAAAAAAATTGCAAGAAGTGAAATTGTCAAATTATCTGGTAAATGTTTCCATTGATGATTTAATTTCTATTATGTTCTAGTTTTTTTTGATGTACTGAAAATTTATAGCAGAAAACTAGTTAAACGCAAAAGGCATGGTGTTAAGCCATGCCTTGCATTCAAATAGACAAAGTAAAAAACATTAAAATGTCTTGCTAAGTCTATATTGAAGCCATAGTTCTCCCGTTATTGGGCTCCCATCCATATCCAATTGGGTGATAGCACCTTCAGTGACGGCATATTTGTTGGGAGCATCGGTTATATTGTCCAAAACAATGGTATTGCCTGAATGGCTCCATGAATATTTTCCTGTAACTTCAGTTGTTGTGGCATTGGGTTTGCCGAGATATTTTGTCTTTTTGGTAAATGTATTGTCTTTTCTTAATTCAATTTCGGTTTCTATACCTTCGCAATCCGCACATGGCAATATCCCAATATATTTTCCGTGATAATTAAACTCGTTTTTTGCATTTTTTTCAACAGATTCTTTATTGGATTCAGTTGATGTGGCGGAATTTTGAGAACGATTGCAGCCAAATGCGATTGCAACTACAAAAAGTATAAAAAGAATATTTTTCATTAGATAATTATATTTTAATTCATCAATATAACAATCAATGATTCCATAATGTTTACCAAGAAATGGAGTTTCTTTACTTCATCTAATTTATACAATCAGCTTTTCTTCTGATAAGTCGAATGAGTTCTCCTATCCACAACACAAATGAAGTTGATCCGATAATGACCAGCCAATCCATCATAGAAAGAGGGACAGTGCGAAATGCCTCTCCACCAAATGTTACAATCAATATTTGCCCGATTAAGATCAAGGAAGATGTAGCTAATAGCCCCATACATTTGTTGATATTATGAAAAGCTGATTGGCCGGTGTTGAACGCTTTCGCATTAAATAAATTCCAAAACTGCAACAAAACAAAAACGGTGAAGAACCGTGATAGATTACGAATATCAATATTTCCGGAATGATCTGTCAAGAAATATAAAAGAGCGATCAATAACACAACAAAGCAAGCGGCTGTGAATAAAATGTTGGAACGCATGCCTGGAGTGATGATAAAGTCGCTATTTTTTCTTGGTTTGTCGCGCATGACATTGGGATCGGGTGGGAGAGAAGCTAACGCGCCTGCCGCAAAAGTATCCATAATGAGGTTTACCCATAACATTTGGGTAACAGTGAGCGGAAGCTCATGCCCAAACAAAGAACCTAAAAAGACAATGATTAATGCAGAAACATTGATGGTTAATTGGAAGATAAGGAATCGCTGTATGTTTTTGTATAACGAACGTCCCCACATTACTGCCGTTGCAATACTGTTGAACGAATCATCTAACAAGGTGATGTCACTGGCTTCTTTTGCCACCGATGTGCCTGATCCCATAGAAAGCCCCACTTGAGCATAATTAAGCGCTGGAGCATCATTGGTTCCGTCGCCTGTGACAGCGACTATGGCACCTTTTTGTTGGAGAAGTTGTACCAACCGCTGTTTGTCGGTAGGCCTTGCCCGGCACATGATTTTAAGGTTCATCACACGATCAAGAGCTTCTGCATCAGACAAAGCTGCAAAATCCGGCCCTGTAATGATATTGATTTCGTTGTCTTCTGTGGTCCAGATTCCAATTTGCCTTCCGATTTCGCGGGCTGTTCCGGGTGTATCTCCGGTAACTATTTTTACTTGGATTCCTGCAGTCAAGCATTGTGCTACAGCAGCGGGTACATCTTCCCTAACAGGATCAGATATAGCTACGACACCCAAAAATACAAGATTGCGTTCTACCAATGATTTAATGTCCTCATCGGACGCTGTCGATTCGATTTCGCTATATGCAAAACCAAGGGTACGCATTGCTTGATTTTGATATTCGGACAATTGTTTTTCCAAAGCAGGAGCAAATAGTTTTGCGTCTTCCAATCCTGTTTCAGTCAGTATACGAGTACATTTGGCAAAGACTATTTCGGGTGCTCCTTTAACATATAAAATACGTTTATGATGAACGGACGAATCAACCAACGTAGCCATATATTTACGTTCGGTCGAAAAAGTTAATTGATTGACTGTTTGTATATTCTCCCGTAGTTCAAGATAATTGATGCCTTTCGTATGTAGCCAAAGCAATAAAGCTGCTTCAGTAGGATTACCCAATGTTTTAACCTTTTTTTGATCGCTAAAATCTAAATAAGCAGTGGAATTGGCTGCAATACCTTCGGTAATCAATTTACTTATTTCGCTATTGGTTAGTTCTTGATTGGATAAAGCATAAAATTTGGTTTGAGAGACTTGCATTTGGTTTTTGGTCAATGTGCCGGTCTTGTCGGTACAAATAACTGTTGTAGCGCCCATTGTTTCGCAAGCATGCATTTTACGCACTAAATTATTGGTTTGTAACATCCGTCGCATACTCAACGCAAGACTTAGTGTAACACTCATGGGCAATCCTTCGGGAACGGCCACTACAATAAGCGTTACTGCGACCATGAAATACTGAAGTATCCGTTCGGCAGTATCAATCGAAATCCATGAATTGGAATCAAGAGGATTAACGCCAAAAAGGTAAGCAACTCCACATAAAATCAGAAATACAATTGCTCCAAAACTAATCCATACTAGCCAACCACGGTTATTTACTATACCGGGAACTTTGATATTCTTTTTTAATAAGCCGATGCCGTCATATACAATGGGTATCCATATTTTGGAGAAAGCAACCATAAGGCCAAGCATCACTGATGCAAGTAGTCCCAATTGCCTTAAACTGTAGTGAACTGAACTGGCAAATATATCTTTAAAGAAAAGAATAGCGAATGTAAGTATAGCCAGAGAAAAGCCAACTGCACCGATTAGTTTGGCTAGGCCTTGTAATTGAGATTCGAGAGGTGTTTCCTCGCCGGTCACTTCTGCTGCCTTCCGGGCTACCTTACCAAATTCGGTATGATCACCCACAGCAGTAACCTTCATGATACAATGTCCGTCGACAATGGTAGTGCCACGCATAATCATATCAGAGGCATAGGTAGCTTCTTTATCAAAATGTTCGGGATTGGTTGTTTTACTTGTGACAGGCTCTCCTGTGAGGGTTGATTCATTGACCTGTAAAGAAACAGCTTCAATCAATTGTCCATCGGCAGGGATTTCTTCTCCGGCTTCAAGCAAGACAATGTCGTCTACTACAATATCTTTCTTGGGAATTTCACATATATTACCATCACGGACTACTTTTACCGGATTGTCATCGTTGACCTGATTGAGCAAATCAAATTTTTTCCGTGCATCGGTTTCAAACCAAAATGCAATGCCAATAGATAAGAAGATAGCACAAAAGATACCAATTGTTTCAGCAAACTCTTGATGTATAAACGAAATCCCAAGAGAAAGAAGCGCAGCGACCAATAATATCCGGATAATTGGATCATTGAATTTCTCAAGGAATAATTTCCAGAGCGGATCACGTTTAGGTGGAGTTAAAACATTGATGCCGTGTTTTAATCTGCTTGCTGAAACTTCAGCGTGATTGAGCCCGTTATATTTGCTGTTTGACATTGTTTTTTTCGTAAAAGTACGATAGAAAAATGGTTTATGAATGACAGAAATAAAAATTTCAAATGATACATATGTATAACAACAAATTTTGGGAATATTTGGCTTTTTGTTACTTTTGCAGCCGAAATTGGCCCCGTAGTTCAGTTGAATAGAACGTCAGATTCCGGTTCTGAAAGTCACAGGTTTGAGTCCTGTCGGGGTCACACTAAAAAGAACGCGAAACTCAGCGTGTATAAAGCCTCTCAGAAATGAGGGGCTTTTTGTTGCTTTTGAATAATCTGAAAAATTTTGCTATTTTTGTTCCGAAACGTTCCCGAAAACGTTCCCGAAAAAATATATTATTATGGCTACATTTTCTATATTAGTTGATAAAAGCAAAATGCGGAAAGATGGTTCTTACCCTATTTCCATAAAGTTGCAGTGGTTGGATTCTAACACAAAAGGACACATTCCTACCGGGTTGCTTGCAACAAAAAAACAAATTTCAGTAACCGAAACCGGGGCACTAAAATTAACGAGTAGTTTTTTAATTAGAATATTGTCCGACAGAATTAAACTATATGAGGATATTGTAAAAAATATGGGAATGTCTGTTTATTCCTATAATGCAGGCGACTTGGCAAAATTTGTTTTTGAGAAAGCAACAGAATTGACCGCGCCAAAACCAACACCTGAATTTTTAGAAATAGAGGAAAAAGAGCGTGAGGCCGAAGAAAGGAAGCAATTGAGTTTAACAGATTTTGCCAGAGATTTTGTTTCCAAAGAAATGGAACTGAACGAGAAAAAAAAGTTAAATTCTAATGGCTCTGCTGGTAATATAAAAAGCGCCATGAGTAGTATCCATCGTTTCGCAGCTTATCTCAAAATAAAAGAGAAAAAAAATATTACTTATTCATCAGTGGATAAAAAGGTTTTAGGCGAAATGACAAATAATATTAATTTGTCTTTTGATGACATAACGGTCGAATTTCTTGACGAGTATAGTCATTGGATGCTCACAACTCAGGGGCGTGACGGTACAGGTGTAAAAGGTCGGGGTCTACAATTGAATCTTGGCCACTTAAACCAAGTATTTCAAAAGGCTGAAAGAATATATAATAATAAGCGTGAACGTATTTTTTTAGTATTTAATCCCTTAGAGGATTATAAAATTCCAAAACCACCACTACCAGAAAAAAGAGCATTAAACTTGGATCAACTTAGACTTTTATGGGACTATAAACCTAAAGGAGAAGGGAGGGCAAAGTTAGCTTATGAATTAAGCCAACTTTCTTTTTATTTGATCGGTATGAATAGTGTTGATCTTTATACTTGTCCAAAATCTATGAACGAATGGATTACTTATAATAGAAGTAAAACAAAGCATAGACGTGACGATAAAGCTGAATTTTCTTTGCGAATACCGCCCGAAGCTATACCTATTTTGGAGCAGTATGCCGATAAGGAATATTTACTTAATGTTCACAAAAGATATTCTACTGTTGGTACATTTAATACGGCTTTAAATATAGGAATGAAACAAATTGGTTGTGATATTGAACGAACACGTGTCATGAACTTGATTGCCGCCAAACTTGGGGAAAAATTGGCTGGATATATACAATACAAACGAGGTTGTAGTCTTAGTTTTAAATATCTGGCTAAGGCAGAATTAAAAAAGGTTAAAGGAGTTAAAGAAGGGCGGACAGTTACAAGCATAAAATTGGCTGATACCGTATGGACAATTGAAAAGATTTATGAAATTATGGGATTTACACCTAAAAAGAATTTTCCTGCCGACGATATAGAAAATTTGACCTTTTATGTAATGCGTCATTCGTGGGCGACATTGGCCGAAAATAGTGTTGGGATTGATTCATATTTGGTACAAAAATGTTTGAATCATACTGATGAAAAAATGAAAATGACCAATACATATATCAAACAGGATTGGAGAAAAGTCAATAAGGCAAATCGGGCAGTGATTGACTTTTTAAAATCTGGAGTTGAAGAAAAATCGGATGCGGCGTAATAGCTGTAAGGAAAAAATAACTAACTTTTGTTTCTTCTACTGTTGTTTTGCGTTATTAAGACCTTTTTAGTGCAATTATTTCTTTCGTCAATTCGGCAATACGTGTATCTTTTTTTGCCATTTCTTGCATTAAATATTTGTTGTATTGATGTAATCGTTTTATTTCCTTATCTCTAATCTTGATTATTTCATATTGTGTATTTTGTTTTTCATTTACATTAACATCAAATGTTTCGGATGAAATGTTTCTTTGATCAGAGATCATTCCACCTATACCATTAAAAAGATAAACTTCATTTATCTTTTCTGATAGTTTACATAAATTTTTGATAAATTTCTTTGATACGGGTTTCTTACCGGAAACTATTTGAGATATTGATGATTTATTATATCCCATTTTGGTAGCCAATTCTTCTTGTGAGTTGACGATTTTTTGGCTAAATAACCAATATATTACTTGTTTTACTCTCTCTTTTTCAGACATTTCAATTTATTTTACATTTTAAAAGATAAACTATATTTATATTTAATTTGCAAAAAGATAAATTGAGTTTATCTTTGCTTAGTGAACATCTTTTCGTGCAAAAAAATGTTCACGGCGTAAAGATACTAAAAAGTTAAACATGGCAAAACTCACCAACGAAACAATCAATAAGTTATTAGCTAATGATAAATATATGCGGCGGATCGGCTTATCTGTTGGCATTGAAGCCCGATCGGTACGCATCCATTTACGGCAAAATAAAGAAAATGGCATCTTAACTAAATATACGGCTCTTGATTGCATCAAAGACCTACTAAGGTATTCATCTTTAGAATATGCAATTGACCGGTCAAACGAAGAAATATTATAAATGGACTTTTTCATTGACAAAAATAAAATACGTGAATTATCCGATGCTATAAAGCTGGGATACCGTATGTGCCAGCGTGAACGTGGAGAAATACCGCGATGTATTGCCCAAAGTGAAGCAGAACGGATGTATACGGGTGCATTACTTAACAAATGGCGGCGTGAGGGATTAATTGAACCCGTTAAAACCGGAGATAGCCGCAACAACATGTTATTATTTGACGCCGAACGTTTAGAGGTGCTATATGCGGCCACGATCAAACCAATAAGGAAATAACAAATTTCATTCTATATATGAAAACACCAACCAATTTATCCATTGTGCTGTCCCTTCCACAGCTAAAAGAAATCGTAGAAAAAATGGAAGACAACAAAAATAAAGAACCCGCTTTGTCGGATACTGCAAGGTTTATACTTTGTAATGATACGGATTGCCGTGCCCTTAGAATAGATAATGATATACGCGGCATCCAAATGAATAGCTACCAAGAATGTGGAGGTATGAGCATCCAATTGAACGAACCGTAGCATTAATCATATCATACGTTCATTCATTGGGGCGGTACAATGAATTACATCACTCAAATACAAGGATTTTGGAGGGCGCACGAAGAACATTCATTCAACACCACAGAAATTGCGTTGTATTTTCATTTATTGAGAATATGCAATACCTGTCATTGGAAGAATCCATTCCAGCGTAGCAACATAAAAATCGAAGCGGATTTAAGCATTTCCTTCAATACCTTGAAAAATGCACGTAACAAGTTGCAACAATGTGATCTAATCGTATTCAAAACAAAAAATGGCAGTGCAAATGTAATGTATACCTTATCAAAATTTGACAAGGTTAATCACGAGGTCGGTAGTGAGGTTTGTAACGAGGTTTATAACGAGGTTTTGCCGGGTAAATATAAACTAAACAAAACTAAACCTATTACCCCTTTATCCCCTTTGCAAGGGGGTGGGTGTGTCATGATGGATGAAAAATTTTTTGACTTTCAAAAATGGATCAACATCAATGCTCCACGTGTAGCCCAGATGAAAGAGCCATTTACCCAAGAGCAACACACGAATATTCTTGAAAAGTATAAGAAAAACGATGTATTGGCCATCTTACAGGAAATGCACAACTATAAAAAACTGCTGTCCGCCAATATTTCCGCTTATTTAACCGCGACGGCATGGCTTAACAGGAGGACAATAACCAATGGAAAAACTCAAAAAGCAACATACATTCACGATTGATGGCGTACCAAGTGCCCAAGTTCAACCCCACGCCATCGAAATGGAAGCGGCGGTACTTGGTGCCATCATGCTGGATGTAGACGCTTTTAGCGCGGTTCAAAACATATTGGAACCTGAATTTTTTTACCTGCCGGCCAATCAAAAAATCTATCAAGCAGTAAAAACCTTATATGCCCAATATCAACCAATTGATATGTTAACGGTAATTCATGAATTACAACGTACCGGCAAATTAGAAGAAATTGGCGGTGCTTATTACCTGACTACATTAACGCAAAACGTTTGTAGTGCTATCCACATAGAACACCATGCGGTTGTGGTTTTTGAGCGTTTCATTGCCCGCCGGATCGTTGCGGCTGGTCAGAAAATTACAACTTTAGGATTTGATCAAGCGTTGGACATTGACCAGATGGTAACAGGTTCCGAAAGCCAGATAAATGATATTATCACTCAAATAACCGGAAAAGTTGACATTGCACATATTGGTAAATCCCTGAATGAGGCATTGAATAATGCTTATAAACGTGTGGACAATACACGTAAAAACATACGATCCGGTGTCGCTACCGGGTTAGTTTGTTTGGATCGGATAACATGTGGTTGGCAAAAAGCAAATCTAATTGTTTTGGCAGCCCGTCCGTCTATGGGTAAAACCGCAATCATGTTACACCTTGCTAAAGCCGCAGCCAGATCGGGCACACCTGTTGTAATTTTCAGTTTGGAAATGTCGGATGTTAGCCTGTCCAACCGGCTGATCCTTTCCGAATGTACCGTTGCTATTGACCGGTTTCGTAGCGGATACATGGATAACAACGAATTGAAACAATTGGAGAGCGCGGCAGGGATCATCAACGAGATGCCCATTTATATTGATGATAATAGCGACGTAACCATTGGATTTTTACGTTCACGAGCAAAAGCCTTGAAAAAACAAGGCAAGTGCGGTGCCGTATTTATTGATTACTTGCAGTTGTGCCGGGAAATAGGGATACAAGGGCGGACACGTGAACAAGAAGTATCAGCTATGAGCAGGGAGGCCAAAATAATAGCCAAGGAATTGGATATTCCGGTTATTCTTTTATCCCAATTAAGCCGGAGCGTTGAACAACGCGCCGACCGAAAACCTCAATTGTCCGATTTACGCGATTCCGGTTCCATTGAGCAGGACGCTGATATTGTGATATTTATTTGGCGGCCTGAATACTACGGGATAGAAGTAGTGGACAAACACGGTAATATAGAAGAAAAATACGGTGAATTGCTGGTAGAAAAAAACAGGGATGGCGCAACCGGAAAAGTAAAATTTCGGCACAATGTAGGAATGACCCAAATTTATGATTACCACAGCAACATTGAACCATACATATAATTAGACATTTAGAAGATGGAAAATCCAGCAAGTAATATAGTCCGTCGTGCTAATGCTCTTGACATTTCAATTTCACGATTATGCCGTGAAGCTGGCGTATCCCGGCGTTGGTTTGAGTTTTTTAAACAGCGAACACCCAAAGCGGTAGAGGCATATTTAAAAATTGAAGAAAGGTTAGATAGTTTGGAAAAACAAAAACAGGCAAAAAATGAGAACCATAGAGTTTTTTAGAAAGTTTTTACCCGGTTTTGCTGGTAAATACGAGGACTATTTACAAGGCAAATACCACGATTATGAATCTTTCAAAGATCATAACCTATTCCCGGCCATCCAACATTTTGCCGCTCGTCTTTGCGAAAAGCAACGGCAAAATTGTATGCAAGCATATGCGCAAGCCAATAATGATAAAATGGATGCCATTCTTAATGCACCAAGTCCCCAAATTGATGAATTATGAAATTAACAATAACCCAAGAAAAACGCGGTGAAATAGAACGCATACAACGGGAATTTCAAAAACAACTTTCACCATCTGAAATTTTGCGAAGTACGGCACAAGCTATAAACGGCGTTCTTTCCCGTTCCATTTCCCGGCTTAAAAAGCAAATAAAGCAAGAATACAATATCACACAAAAATACCTTTCACGGTCGGCACGGGTGGCGCCCAAAGCATATAGTGCCCATTTGTATGGCGGTATTGAAATAAACGAAAGCCGGATACCATTAGTGGCCTTTCGTCCTAAGCAAGCCGGTTCATCCATATCGGTAAACATACACAAGGGTAAACCGGAAATTATTCACCACTCTTTTATTGCAACCATGAGTAGTGGACATGTAGGCGTATTCAGCCGTGGGCGGTATGTGAAAAAAGTAGGCTTTGTGCCGGGTCGGGAAAAAACTACCACCGGAAAGACACGGATTACAGAATTATATACCGCATCTGTTTTTACGATGGGTATCAATTATAGTGTTGCCAACGAGGTAAGCACCTTTATGGGGGCAGAATTGATGGCACGTGTAGAAGGTATATTAAAAAGCAAAGTGAATAAAATAGGGATAAAATGAAAAAGTATAGGTTCTTTTCCCTCCCCTTCAATGGGGGTAGTCCGCACCGCGTTTTTTAGTCAGTTAGTGGAGTGAAATCATATACGAAGTTCTAAACGAGGATGTTATATTTTCTTCATCGTGATTAAAAAAAAAGTTCCAGCGGGATGGATAAAAATATCTGAATTTGAAAGACTTACCGGCTTAAATAATAGGACGGTGGCGCTTGCTATTCAAGCCGGTAAAATACCGGCACAATATGTAAAACAAATAGGCGACGGGGCAACTTCTCCAAAATACATACATAAAAAAAAGGCGGCAGTAAATTGGTACCAAAACATAAATGCAAATCATCATCTATCAAGAACCTTAAGGGAAAGTTTGGCGAAATACATCCGTTCTTTTGATCCCACGATTATTGGAGAGGGCAAAAACCCACCGGCAAAAACCAAGGCAGAATCAAAAACCGAAATTTTGGAACCGGAAAACATTTCATTCTCAGAAGCCCAACGCCGTGAAAAGGTTGCAAAAGCCAAGGTTGCAGAATTAGAGCTAAAAGAAAAAGAAGGCGAATTAGTACAAAAAGCCGTGATATATGAACAATTATATGCCGCTGGTAAAGAATTACGCGATACCCTATTGTCCATACCGGATCGGATCATTGATCAGGTCATTGCAGCTTCCGAAAATCGTGCGAAGGCACTCAATACCGTATATGATGCCATTGCTTTAGAATTAGAAAAGTTATCAGATTGGGAAAGATGAACCAATACACATACATAAAGGGATTCTTTGACGGGTTGCGGCCTATACCCCGTATCACCGTATCCCAATGGGCGGATCGGTACCGGTTTCTTTCACCTATTAGTTCGGCAGAACCGGGTCGGTATCGTACCAGCCGAACACCTTACCTTCGTAAAATTATGGATTGTTTGAGCGTTCACGAACCTTATA
>JAVBPN010000132.1:0-10451 GCA_031549585.1 Bacteroidales bacterium | reverse complement strand
AAATATATTTGTTCTTTAAAAGACTCATATAACCAATCCAAACTATATATAGTTCTAAAAATAATCCGCGATGTCCCTTTAGGGACAGCATGCTGGTAAAATAAAAAGTTAAAGCCATGAAAATAGCACACATTGCCATTTGGACGAATGATTTGGAACGTTCCCGCCATTTCTACGAAACATATTTCAAAGGAAAAAGCCACGGGAAGTATGTCAACCAACAAAAAGGGTTTGCATCTTATATGGTTGTTTTTGAGGGAAATGTGTCTTTGGAAATCATGCAACGGAATGACATTTCAGAAAAACGGGAAGACCGTGAAATGATCGGTTTGGCGCATTTTGCTTTTGATGTTGGGCCTCGGGAAAGGGTGAATGAAATGATTGAAATGTTCCGCCGGGATGGTTACACGATACTTGGCGAGCCACGGCAAACCGGTGATGGCTTTTATGAGGGCATTGTGGCCGATCCCGATGGTAACCGTGTAGAAATAGTAGCTTTGTAAATCCTCCGTTATCAGACAGTGCATGCGCCCTGTCAGCGGTCGTAAGCCCTGACAGAGGCAAAAAAATCTCAAAATCATAGACACATGAAGACCATTTTAGAACATGTCCGGCAGGAGCTTAAAAACAATGTTGATGAGAAAACATTGAGCACTTCGCATCATTTTTTCAAGGAAAATGAGCAAACGAAGGTGTGGGGAGTGAAAACGGCGTCTGTCGGAAAGATCGCCAAAGCGACATTTGAAGAGGTCAAGGACTTGCCCAAAGTACAAATTTTTGAATTATGCGAGGAATTATGGCAATCGGGCTATCTGGAAGAAGCGGTTGTTGCCTGTGATTGGTCTTATTCACTCCGCAAGCAATACGAACCAGGCGATTTCGAAACTTTTGAACGCTGGGTGCAAAATTATGTGGATAATTGGGCTTCGTGCGATACATTGTGCAATCATACCATAGGCGAGTTTGTTGAAATGTACCCAGAATACATATCCAGACTCAAGAAGTGGTCAACGTCTGATAATCGCTGGACACGCCGCGCCGCTGCCGTTACCTTGATTATTCCTGCACGCAAAGGGTTGTTTCTGGAAGATATTTTCCAAATAGCCACCACGTTGCTGAAAGATAAAGACGATTTGGTGCAAAAAGGCTACGGATGGATGCTCAAAGCAGCCAGCGAAGCGCATCAAAAGGAAGTATTCGACTTTGTAATCAAGCATAAGGCAGTGATGCCGCGAACGGCGTTTCGCTATGCCATTGAAAAGATGCCGCCGGAAATGAAAGCAGAAGCAATGAAAAAATGAATGCCATCCAAAGACTGAATATATTCTATTTTTCGGGAACAGGCAATGCGAAACGGATTGCTGTGTGGCTTTCCGAATTGGCAACTCAAAGAAACATGGATTGCCAATTGTTTCGTATAGATGAAACAGACGCAACATCCATCAACACCATCCATCCGGATGACTTGATCATTATCATTTCGCCGGTTCACGGGTTTAATTTCCCAAAAATAACGTTGGATTTCATCCGGTCTTTCCCGAAAGGAAAGAATAGGCTTGTCCTGATGAATACACGTGCCGGAATGCGGATCGGACATTGGGTAACTCCCGGACTGAGCGGTATGGCGTTTATGCTATCGTCGTTCTTATTGAAACGGAAAGGCTATCAAATCGTAGGGCAAATCCCTTTCGATATGCCTTCCAACTGGATTTCCGTCCATCCGGCCCTGAATGAAAAGACGGTGAAATTTCTGCACGAAACCAATTATCGCCGGGTTGAACGGCATGCAGACCGGATATTCTCGGGTAAACCCGATTTCCTTGCCCGCAAAGATTTATTTCAGGATATCTTGATTTCGCCTGTGGCGTTAGGATATTATTGGGTTGGACGGTTTGTCTTTGCCAAGTCCTTTTATGCCACTGCCGCATGCAACCAATGTGAACTGTGCGAGAAACAATGTCCCGTTCACGCCATCAAGTATAGCGACACCCAACCTTTTTGGACATTTCGTTGCGAAAGCTGCATGAAATGTATGAATACTTGTCCCCAACGGGCCATCGAAACAACACACGGGCTATGGATCGTAGCGGTCGTTCTTTCATCCATTGCTACCGGGTTGCTTTATGGGATTTTGGCTCATATGATCCAATCGGGATTTGTCAAGTTCATATTATTCAACGTCATTTTAGTTGTCTTGATGTGGCTGTTATACCTCATACAACGTGTATTACTCAGAAATAAACGGATTGGAAAATGGATTACATTCACATCACTCACCCATTACAAATGTTGGGGAAGGTATCTTTCGATACCCGACTCCAAATGGAAAAAGAAATGAAACCGGAAACAGTGAAAAATAAAGACCTAGAGCATTGGAAAGCCATCCGGTTGTTGCCGTTTGCCTTTACCGCGCACAATTTTGAAGAAACATGGGCGATCTGCAATACCAATCAAACCGGATATCATCCATTTACGGTCAGCGCTGCTCAATTCATCATTGCCGTTTCTTTATTTACCGTTCTGGGATTTATACTTGTATTCGGAAAAAAGCTGTATCGAACATCCCAGCAATACCAGTATACCGTTACCGGATTTTCAGGAATGCTATTCCTGAACGTTTTCTTTCCGCATTTGCTGTCGGCCTTATATTTTAAAGCATATATGCCCGGCGTTGTCAGTGCACTGATCCTAATCTTGCCTATCACGAGTTTTATTTTATGGAAAACCTTTCAATCACACATATTCTCCAATAAACAATTGGCGATTACCATCCTGTTTGGTGGATTGACCGGAGTCCTATTGATAGGAGTTTTTCTGGGAATCGGGTATGTGCGTGTCGGGCTTTGATGATGGGTATTTTTCTTTAAAAGAAATCATGATTCAAATTTAGGGCTGCTCAATTGTGAACAGATCTATCTCATACTTTTCTTTTGATATAACATAACCCAACAACTTGTGTTCTGGCGTAGAATTATTGAATGTAACTATAAATGAACACTATAGGTTAAGTTAATTCTTATATTTTTCCCTCGCTAATTTAAACTTCCATGCCATAAAGTCGGCCAAAGATGGCGGAACCAACACTTTGATACTATCTGCAAAACCAAACATTTCGCGTTGCAGTTCCTGGTTGATCACTACCTCTATCTCGAATATGACCGCACCATCTTCACGTTCTTCGACAACCTTTTGGCTTTTGTGAAAAGGCTTGGTCATCACATAAGGCGCATTTTGCCTGTCAACCATGAAACGCACCGTTTCGGCTTTCATTCCTATATTTTTGGTAACTCCCACAAGATCGTCAAAAAAAGTTACGGGATCAAAAAATGTATTTTCCAAATAAGGTTCTTTTTCTGCTACGTCCAGATGATGTATCCGGTCAAGAGACAGATTGACAAGGGTATGGATATGTCTTTTCGTTCCGAACACAAACCAGCGATTACGGTATTCTTTCAAAAGGTAAGGGTTGAAAATAAAGTCGGAGGCCGAACGTGCCCTAAACGACCTGTACCTGATATGCAATGCCTGTTTATTGATGATGGCGTGGTAAATCGTATCGAGATAATTCAATCCCCGTAAGCTTTCGTTCTTTTCAAAGTCAATCACAGGCACAGTTTTCTGCCGGGCAGATGTAACGTGGTCTTCCAACCGGCTGACAATATCGCCCATATCGGAGAAATAGGAAAATCCTTTGAATTGCCGCAATACTTCCACAGCCTCCGACATCACTTTTAAGTCCTGCTCAGATAAAGGCGTATTCGTGATGCTATAATCCGGGTCATCATATTTGTAATATTTATTCTCATATACAACAATGGGTGCATTATAGCCCAGCTTTTCACTGCGCATCATCTGAATATCCATCTGAATGGTGCGTTTACCAATGCCTTTATCTATTCCTTCATATTCGTACAAGGCGTCGGAGCATGCATCTATCAGGTCTTCGAGCGTCCACCGGCGATATTTGTTGCGCAAGCAAGTATCTATGGTTTTGTAACGGATTAAAGCATTACGATTTACGGGCATATTGAATATTTTTTCAAAAATAATAAAAATATTTTTAACTACGCAAAAACATTGCGCATCGTCCTTCTACCTTTGTATCATCAAATGAAACAAAAGTCTATTGTTTCTTCTGTTTTTAATAATTGCCACGAAGGCACAAAGAAATATTTGATAGCATTAACCGGAAAAATTTTCAGTAATGATAGAATTAAAAGGAAAATACAATCAGGATTGCAAGATCTTTATCGATGATGTCGAAACGGAAGCCATCGGATTGATAAAAAACATATTAAATCAAGAAATATCCGAAGATGTTCCCGTTCGCATTATGCCCGATACGCACGTGGGAAAAGGTATCGTTATCGGGTTTACCATGCCCATGAGCCGGATGGTGAATCCAAACTATATCGGGGTGGATATCGGTTGCTCGGTCACTGCTCATAGACTGAATAAACGGATAGAGGCAGCCAACTTCCCTACGCTAGATCATGCCATCAGGCGCTCAGCCCCTATGGGTATGCATATCCGAAAGGAAAAGAATTTCGACGATTGGTGGATAGAACCTTATTTCGAAGCCGTCAACAAAAATATAGAAGCTTTTCAAAACGAATGGGCAAAACGTTTTGGCGAAGAAAAACCGCCTATCCAAGTGGATAGGGAGTATATCACCAATTTGTGTAAAAAGGTAGGGATCAATGAAAATACTTTTTACTATTCAATTGGTACACTGGGCGGTGGAAACCACTTTATCGAAATAGGCGAATCCACGAACGACGGGTCGCATTACCTGACCATCCATTCGGGTTCGCGCAATTTCGGGCTGAAAGTTTGTAATCATCATGCCAAGAAGATGACGGAAACAAAAATTCTCCCGAAGGAATACCACGAAGAGTTCGAATATATCACCAAGAATACCCAGCCGACAAGCGATATTCCTCAAAAGTTGAAGGAATTGAACAACAGGTATGAAGTTGGTCAAAAAGAACGGCTTCTGGAAGGGAATAATATGTATGAATACCTGGTGGATATGGTGATTGCCCAGACTTATGCACAATTCAACCATTGGGCCATGTCGAAAGCCATATTTAAGGATTTGGGAGAAGATTATCATGCCGTCGATTCGATCTATTCGATGCATAACTTTATCGACACCACCGACTGGATCATCCGGAAGGGAGCTATTCGTGCCTATACAGGTGAAAAAATGGTAATACCATTCAATATGCGCGATGGGATATTGATTTGCGAAGGAAAGAGCAATCAAGACTGGAACTGTTCCGCTCCACACGGTGCAGGAAGGGTTTTAGCCCGGAACAAAGCACTGAAAACTTTAGATATGAATGAGTTTACGAAAGAAATGACGGGTATTTATTCGACATCAGTGTGCAAGCAAACTTTAGATGAATCGCCGATGGCATACAAAGACAAGGATATCATCATGAAAGCAATTAAAGACACGGCAACGGTAATTGATTCGGCACGTCCGATCATGAATATCAAAGCGTTGGAGTGAAAAGGATCAAGCTTTTTTACCGTTAGATTTAACACAATCATCTCCTAACAGGTCTTAAAGACCTGTTAGGTTTACGATAAAGCGAATATTCAAAAATTGGTTTACACATTTATCCCTGCCTTGCGTGCCTGAGCATGCTGCAATTGCCTTTTGATTTGGTATAATTGCCCGTCTTTTACGAATTTTGCTCCTGTTTGCTTGAACCAGAACGAAATGTTGTTTTTGGCGCATAAATCACGGATTTCCATTACCCAATCGAAATCGCAGACACGGGCATCATAACCCGATTCGCCGCCTACTACGATTTGTTCTATCCACGGGCCGATGTAAGGACGTAAATCAATCCGTCCCAGAAGCGGTTCGCAAATAATGATTTTGTGCTTGATTGGTGCAGTCTTATAGATGGGCAGGCGGTAATCCGCCCGGTCTTGGTTTTCAACGGTACAGCAAATGGTCACGTGGTCGTAACCGTCGCCCCAATCATCGGGCAACGCTACCTGCAAACGGTCAATGCGTTTGGTGATCATCATGAAATGCAAGTCGCTGCGCAGACGGATCATTTGCCATGCTTCGGCACGCCACGGATCGGCATCTTCCACAAAGAAATCGGAAGTGAAACAAGTGTAAAGCGTAGTACCCGGAGGGATTTTATATTCGCCGTTCCGCTTCGTTGCTACCGGCAAGTCGAAATTTTTGGTCTTTGCCACAACGGTACTGTCAACACCTCGCTTTGAATCGCCACGATATACGTAGCAATGCTGGCAACCTGCACTCAACTTATGGCATCCGTGCCACAAGTTCCACATTTTCGACTTTTTGACAATGGCGTTTGTCGGCATATGAATATCTCGGAATTATTTGGATAACAGTTCTTGTGTGTGATATAGCAATTCTTTCCCTCCAAATTGCCCGTGTCCCGGAACCACAATCTCGGCCGACGGAAATTTGGCAATCACTTTTTCAATTGTAGAAGGCCATTCTTCCACATTGGCGTCTGAAAGATTGCCCAATCCTTTTGATGTCATGTCTTTCACCATACAACCGGCAAACAATACTTTTTCCGAAGGAATCCAAACCACAATGTTGTCGGTCGAGTGTCCTCCGCCAAGGTAATAGCAATCGATTTCTGTATTGCGCACTTTCAAGGAAAGCGAATCTGTAAAACCTTTTTGCGGCACGGGCAATCCTTTTTTCTGTGCTATCTGGATGGTCATTTGGTTAGCATATGATGGTATGCCCTGCTGTTGAAGATATTCCAATCCGCCCATACAGTCATTGTGCCAATGGTTGGGAACAAAACCGGAAACTTTGGCATGCAAAGATTTTTCAATAAAAGTAACCAATGTTTTCGTTTGTTCATTGGTAACAGGCGTATCGAAAAGGAACGCCTGTCCTTTATCTACTACAACCAACCCATTGGAAGATACTTTCCCGAATCCCGGTATTTCGGAAACGGATACATGAACGTAAGCCTTTGGTGAAACCCGGATTAATTCGATATCGTCCGATACTTTGATGTTAGTTGCTTCGGGTTGCGAGCATCCCATGAATTGAAACAGCACAATGAGTGCTAAGAGTGTTTGCTTCATTTTTATATTTTGATTAAATAATTTCATTGTCTTTATCAGCATAGGTAAAACCTCTTGCCCTGCGTCCGTCTTGAAGTTTTGCCCAGGCGTCCATACCTTTCTCGCGAAGCACTGAATTGTCATATTTGAGTGTAGGGTATCCATCCAATCCTTCCAGAACTGTGAAATGATCGCACGGATAATCCTTGCATAATGCACATATTTCGACATTTTTTTCCTTTGCGCATATCCTGATCGCGCATCCGGGATTTCCGCTTCCTTCTTTGCATGAAACGCATACGCCACCAACAACCATACCTTTCAGGAATGACCAGAATTTGTCGCCATCGGGAATCATATGTATGACATCTTCAAATCCCGCTTTTTTCATTTCCTCGTATAGAGTTTTCGACGCAGGTTCAACTTTTACTTTTACCGCACAATTTTCACAGTAAAGACCACAGTAACAGATGTATTTGCTATTCATAACCAGACCTCCTATTTTTAAAATACAACTTTACAAAAATAGCATCAGAGGAAAATTAATTGACGACCGGACGCAAAATATTTCAGTCTTTTATCCGTCCGGAATTTGTTTTCCTGTGCAATATAATTTCCGGACTTTGTCCGCTTCGTTTGCGACCCAACTTTCTACGCCAACGGCTTTCATGCGGTATAAATTGTAAAGTTTGAAGTTATGAGGGAAGTTTTCGGTGTTTTCCCGTGAAGGCGCTAATTTCATACATGGAAAATCGTTGCATTCGAAGCAGTAATTTACGCCTTTTTCCTTAACACAGTCGTATGTGGCACATTTGCCGTTGACAAAAAGGCATTGCCCGTTCACGTTCCGGCAGCCTTTGCAAGCGACCTCCGATTTATCTTTTTGAAAGAATGCGGCAAGTTGTTCCCTTGCCGCATCTGTTATGTTGGCCTCATGCGACGGACAATTGAAACAATCCAATCCGCATGGAGCTGTTGCTTGCACTTTTTCCTGAATGGTCATATTTTATAATCCCAATATCTGCTTCACAGATTCTTCCGGCATGAATGTCCGTTTGGATGTGGCTTCTACACTTTGGCCTTCTTCGTTGTATATCCTTCTGAGGAAAACCGGCATGGCTTCGCCCACTTCAATCAGATGTCCGGCAGGATCGTAAAAACGGACATTCCGTTGTCCCCACATTTCGGTATTGATTTCATGCAGGAATTTCACATTGTTGTTTTTGAGGGTTTTGTAGATGTTATCCAATTCATCCGTTTCGAAAGCTATTTCAAAACGGCTCGGGCTTTCGGTATTTTCAATATTTGCGCGTCCCAATGTTTCCGGAATGATGTTGCCATCCGATATTTGCCAAAGGGCTAATCCTTCCTTTAATACAATGTTCAATCCGCCAAAATCGGCGATTACCGTCATTCCTAAGACTTCGACGTAAAAATCCCGTACCTTCTGAGCATCCTTAACGAACAATACGGGCATTCCATTATGTAAATTCATGTTGATATGATTTTATTAATTGGTTAATTATGATATAGATATATGATTTTGCCGTGCATTTTTTACAAAAGTACGTTCAATTAAAGGAAAGTACTGTGTAAAAAATCGACTTTTATTCATCATGTCACGTCAAGACGCTTTATCTGACACAAAAGCCCTGTCAGCGGTTGATAGATCCTGACAGATGCTGGGTTTGACCTGATTTACCGCTGACAGGGTCGTTGACCTCTGTCCGGATGGACTGCCCTGTCAATGGCTATTTTTTGTAATCCAGACCTAACAGGAAAACAATACCTGTTAGGTCATGCTGCGTTTCCTAACAGGTCTTAAAGACCTGTTAGGTTTTTTGATTGTAAAATGCAAAAAGAGGACGTGCCAAAAGATGACGACAAAGCCGACTTTTGACACCCCCTTTTCACTACCGCTTGCTGCCTATTTGTCGGAATATAATCCTACCTTGTTCCCTTCGCTGTCGATAAACAAAGCAAAATATCCCCTGTCTTCGGCTTCGATTTTCGTTTTGGAACGTGTGACAGTTCCACCGTTTTTATTGATGGCCGATATGGTTTTTTCCATGTCTTCCACATGAAGGCTCACCAACACCCCGTCTTTCGAAGGATGGAAATCTTCGGCCCAAGAAATTGAGCCCGGACATTGTCCATTTTCCATAGGAAAGAACGCCATTTTTTCCGCTCCACAGTCCATAGCGGACAATTTAACACCTAACACCAATTCGTAAAATTTTATCGCACGCTCAAAGTTGACCGCAGGAATTTCAAAAAACGCTACTAATTTTTTCATGATTGAATTATTTTGATCAATTATTGACGCAAAATTATTCTGTCCCACGTTGCCGGAATTGGAAAAAACGGACAAGATGTATTTACAACGGTTTTACCGGAATGCAGATATCCAGGTCGAATTTCCGTTGGGCGTCTTCTTCGGGCGTGTTGTAGTACAGTTCGTATGAATTTCCGCTGGGTTGGTATCCGCTTTCGGTAATCCACAAGCACATGGTGTTCCACGCTTTTTCGAAGCCCATTTCGTCGATCTGGAATCGCCCGACGGCATATTTTCCGGCAGGAATGACCGCCTTTCCAATCTCGCCTTCTACTTTGACATCCGTGTTTACTGTGACGCAAGCATCCTGCCGTACCTTTTCAATCGCCGTTATTGACGGATCATCGTGATAAAACGTAATGGTTTTGGTTTCGGGGAAATTCAACAATCCCCTTGGCCCTGCCCATTTCATCAGCTTTTCGTAAGCTTTTCCGATCTGATTAAACTGGCCTGTGTGGCGGATGTACACCACTTTCATTTCAGGCATTTCTTTAATTTCAACTTTTGTGTTCATAATAATGATTTGATTAAGATTAACGCCACAAAGTTGCGTTCCTAAATCAAATCCCTCTTTCATATTCTTGCTAAGCAGTTGTCCATTCTTGCTATATCGCAATCCGTCGCGTACAAAAACCGCTTTCTCCTTCTGGCGGAATTCCTTAGCCGTCATGCCAAAGAAGGAACGGAACGAACGGCTGAACAGCGATATGCTTCCGAATCCGCAAGCGTAGGCAATTTCGCTGATAGACATCCGCTCGCTATCGTACAAAAGCCTTGCAGCTTTTTCGATCCGTATCCGCTGGACATAACTATTGGGTGTTTCGCCGATCATAACGGTAAATATCCGGTGAAAGTGGTAAGGGGAAAAGCTGGCAATGTCAGCCAATGCGTTCAGATTCAAAGGCTGGTCGACATGTTTTTCGACATAATCCATCACCTTGTTGAGGCGTGCAATATATTCTTTCCTGCTGGTTTCGTTGGTATTCATGCGTCTAATAATCAATCATTAAACAACAAAAGTATAGAAAGA
>JAVBPN010000055.1:0-9486 GCA_031549585.1 Bacteroidales bacterium | reverse complement strand
TAGATACCGGTTTGATCACCGTATTCCTGAAACTACGTTTATCGGCGTCAATAAAATTGACAGAGTTCCGGGATATGACATGCGCGCCGTTCAATATTGGGAAACATCTCGTCCGGTGCCGCTTGCTCATTCGGACCAAGGGATATACGATATGATTGTCGAAATGCAGAATGATAAGTGGTTTAATCGTGTACTTAACCTTGCCGGAATTATCTTTTCGGGGTATATGGATGCCAATAAGTTTGATATTGGTCCGATGGGAACATTATTTAGCTTCAATGAGGTGGAAGGCGGGCGTATTCGTCTTGGCGGGAAAACCAATGCGAGGTTTAACAAGCATTTGTTTTTTGAGGGATATGGCGCTTATGGTTTTCAGGATGAAAAAATCAAGTATCAGTTCAGCACCATGTATTCATTTAATGAACGGAAATTACATCCTTGGGAATATCCGATGAACTTACTTACTGTTTCTTACACAAGTGATATTGAAACGCCGGGGCAATTTTTTCTTTTCGGAAGCGCTGACCGGTTGCTCCTTTCGTTCCATCGTGGCCATGCGCAACAAATGGTTTATCACAAGACACTTAGTGTGAAATATGATAAGGAATACACCACTGGATTTTCATTTAATCCTTCTTTCACATATCGGGAAGAAATGCCGGCAGGAGATTTGTTCTTTGAAAATGCTTATGGCAGTGTGCGCGATATCACAAGTACACAATTGGGATTAAAATTACGGTTTGCTCCGAATGAGCGTTTTTATCAGGTGCAGCGCAATCGCTTTCCGCTAAATCATACTTATCCCGTATTTACAGCAAATTATACTTATGGGATGAAAGATGTATGGGGAAGTGACTATGAATTTAATCGTTTGGAAGTGGGTCTTGACAAGAGAACTTGGTTTTCGAGTTTGGGATTTGCCGACGTTTGGTTAAAAGCCGGAAAAATATGGGGAACAGTATCTTTCCCGCTTTTAGTGATTCATCAAGCCAACCAAAATTATGCATATCAGGATGAAGCATTCAATATGATGAATTATATGGAATTTGTGAGTGATCAATATGCTGTGGCGAATTTATCATATTGTTTCAATGGCTGGATATTCAATCGCCTTCCGCTCATTAAAAAGCTGAAATGGCGTGAATTTGTCACATTTAAAGCTTTATGGGGTAGTGTAAGCGACCGGAATAGGCCGGAAAATGATCCGGATTTATTGCGTTTCCCTGTTAATGAAGATGGCGTCCCCACCATGTATTCTTTGGACAATGTGCCATACATGGAAGCGAGTGTAGCTATTGACAATGTTTTTAAATTTCTTCGTATTGATTTGATCAAGCGTATCAATTATCTCGATCATCCTAATGTTCCAGAATGGGGTGTGCGATTTAGGTTGAGATTTGTATTTTGATTACTTTTGGTTTTTGAGTCATCATTTTTTAATTTTCAATCGAAAAACGAAAGCTAAAATATCACATGAATTTTGCAATTATAGCGGCGGGAGAAGGCTCACGATTAGCAGCTGAGGGCATTATAACTCCCAAAACATTGGTTACTCTTAATGGAGTGCCGTTAATTGAGCGATTGATAGATATTTTCATTCGCAATGGCGCATCATCTGTGAGTGTGATTGTAAATAGTGAAAATCATCAAACAATCGTATATTTGCAAAACAAAACATTCCGCGTTCCTTTTCATTTAGTAGTAAAATCTACTCCCGGATCGATGCATAGTTTGTACGAATTGAAGCCATTTTTGCAACATGGTGACTTTTGCCTGACAACAGTGGATACGGTGTTTCGAGAAGCAGAATTTATCGCATATTTGGAAACTTTTCGTAATGCTATAAATGTTGACGGCTTGATGGCTGTGACCGATTTTATTGACGATGAGAAACCTTTGTATGTGTTGACAAACAATGAATTGGATATCACGGATTTTTGTGATCAAAAGCCTTCTGGAGGTAAATATGTTTCCGGTGGGATTTATTGTTTGCGTTCGGTCGCTTTAGATGTGCTTGAACAAACCATGCAAGGCGGTATGACCCGCATGCGTGATTTTCAGCGGCAATTGATCCGGCAAGGATTGAAATTGAAAGCATTTCCTTTTTCTAAAATTGTAGATATTGACCATGCGACAGATATTGCCAAAGCGGAAAAATTAATAATGAACAATTAACGATTAAGCAACTTAGAACATGTCTATTTAAATCAAGTAATATTAAATGGAACAAAAAAAGATTACATATAAAGATACATTAAAATCGGCTGACACCGAAGAAACATTAGACTTGTGGTTTTATCGTCCAATCGGCTACGCTTGGGCTTTGCTTTTTCGTAAATTAAGGATTGCACCCAATCCGGTTACTGTTGCGAGCATCTTTATTGGCGTTGCAGCAGGATTGTTGTTTGGATATAGTGATTTGTGCTATAATATGGTTGGTATGGGTTTGCTTGTAATTGCCAACTCCCTCGATAGTGCTGACGGACAATTAGCACGAATGACAGGACAAAAGACCCGTATCGGGCGGATACTCGATGGGATGTGCGGCAACATTTGGTTTGTTACCATATACATAGCCCTTTGCGTTCGCATGCAACGCGAGGGCTTGACACCATGGATTTGGGCATTGGGTTCTTTGGCAGGAGCAAGCCACATACAACAGGCATCCATGTCCGATTATTATCGCAACATTCATTTATTCTTTATCAAAGGGAAGGAGGGGAGCGAGGTTGACCGTGCTGAGAACGTTAAACAGGAGTTTAAAAAACTAAGTTGGACGAAAAACTTGGTCAAAAAAATCATGATGGCTTTTTACCTGAATTATACCAACCAACAGGAAAAATTGTCGCCTAATCTGCAAAAATTTATGTCTTGTGTTCGTGAACGTTTTGGCGATAACATCCCTCAATGGTTGCGTGATGAATTTAGGGCGAAAAACAAGCCTTTGATGAAGTATACAAATATGTTGACATTCAATACACGGGTGATCGCATTATTTGTTAGTCTATTCCTTCATCGTCCATGGTTGTATTTTCTGTTTGAGATGACTGTGCTGAATATCATGTTTGTATATATGATCTTAAAACAGGAAAGTATCAGCAAATATTTTTATAAAAAACTGAATAGTGTCCAAGAAAACCAATAAATATCGCTGGATTTTTTTCCTAATCGGATTAGCTGCGCTGGGAGTGATGGTATACAAACTCGGCGTGGATACTATTTGGAATAATATCAAGGAAACCGGATGGTGGTTCTTTGCAATTATTGGGGTATGGCTGGTGGTATACGTCATCAACACCTTTGCATTCAATGCAATCATTCGGGATAAGAGTATTCCCAAAGAACATTATCCTTCTTTTTTACGTGTATTAAAAATCACAATCAGCGGTTACTCTATTAATTACATTACGCCTGTCGTATCGCTTGGCGGAGAGCCATACCGTATTCTTGAACTACAGGAAAATGTGGGTACGCGTAAGGCAACATCTATTACGCTTTCATACAGTATGATGCACATTCTTTCACACATTGTGTTTTGGATGTGTTCTACCATACTGATTGTCGTTTTCTTAAGGCCTTCTTGGGGATTGACCGTTGGGTGTGCCATTATGTTTGCTGTATTTGCTTTTGGTTTGTATCTGATTTTTAAAGGTTATAAAAAAGGACTCATTGTGAAAACGTTCCGCATTTTGGGAAAGATTCCTTTTATGCGGAAGCCCATGCAACGGTTCAATGAAAGTAAATTACAGGCTCTTCAAGAAGTCGACAAGCAAATTGTAACTTTTTACACACAGCGAAAACCTACATTTTTTCTTTCGTTGGGACTTGAATTTTTAGCTCGGGTTGTTTCATGTTTTGAATTGGTTTTCATTGCTTGGGCTATCGGCCTGAATATGACATTACTTGATTCGGTGATTCTATATGCCGGTTCTACCCTTTTTGCTAATTTGTTATTTTTCTCTCCCATGCAGTTGGGCACACGTGAAGGCGGTTTGGCGCTTACGCTCAAAATGATGGGATTTCAAGGACAATTGGGCGTATATACAGGATTAATAATGCGTATTCGCGAACTCTTTTGGATAGCCATAGGTGTCATTTTAATGAGAATTAAACCCAGTGGAGTTATGGATAAAACAATCAAAGGCGTATTGATTGATTATGGCGGGACCATTGATACCAATGGAAAGCATTGGTCGGAGGTTATATTCGACGCCTATCAATTTCATCAAATAACCATTCAGAAAGAAGATTTTCGCAAAGCATATGTGTATGGTGAGCAAAGTATGGAGCGGGAACAGCATTTGATAAAACCCGAATACACATTTAAGGATGTATTGGAAATGAAAATTGCATATCAAGCCGAATTTCTTGCAGCACAAAAAATGATAACACGTGATGATATTGCGAAAATTGTAGATTTTTGTTACATTTATGCCAAAGAAATGGTGGATCGGCAACGAAAAACATTAGCCGAACTGGCAAACAAATATCCAATAGCATTGGTTTCCAATTTTTATGGAAATCTCACCAGCGTATTGCGTGATTTTAATATCGCTCAGTACTTTCAGGCTGTTGTAGAATCAAGTGTAGTCGGCTGTAGAAAACCCGATTCGGCCATTTTTTCTTTGGGATTGCAAGCATTGCATCTCAATGCAACGGATTGTGTTGTTGTTGGGGATTCATATACCAATGACATTGTTCCAGCCAAACAATTAGGTTGTACAGCTGTATGGCTTAAAGGAATTGGTTGGGATACAGAAGAAAAAGATACCCGTCGGTATGAACCAGATTATACCATTGGTCAATTGGCAGACATATTGAACATCAAAAACATAAAATAATTCATTCAAATTCAAGTAAAAATGGAAAAAATTCAAGTACAAAGCCCTGAGGGTAAATTAGGCGTTCTGATTGTAGGGATCAGTGGTGCTGTATCTTCGACATTTATTGCCGGAACTTATTCAATTCGTAAAAATTTGAATCAACCCATTGGTTCGATCACGCAAATGGCTACTATTCGTTTAGGGCAACGTAACGAAAACCGTTTCCCCAAAATCAAAGATGTCGTGCCTTTGGCTAAAATGGATCAAATCGTATTTGGCGGTTGGGATATTGAAGACGAAACGGTGTATGAGTCGGCCGTACGTGCAGAAGTGCTTGAAGAAAAGCATCTAGCCCCAATTAAAGCCGAATTGGAAAAGCTTCGTCCGATGAAAGCTGTATTTGACCAGGAATATGTGAAACGCTTGTATGGCAAACATGTCAAATCTGCTCCCAATAAATGGGAATTGATGGAACAAGTGCGGAAAGACATCCGCGATTTCAAATCAGCCAATGGTTGCGACCGTTTGGTAATGATTTGGTGCGGTAGTACGGAAATATTCCAACCCGTAGGTGATGTACATCAAAACCTTTCCACTTTTGAGAAAGCAATGAAAGAAAATCATGCCGGTGTTGCACCCAGTATGGTTTATGCCTATGCTGCTATTGCTGAAGATGTGCCGTATATCAACGGATCTCCGAACTTAACAACGGATCTTCCTGCTATGTTGCAGCATGCTGCCAACCACAAAGTACCTATTTGCGGAAAAGATTTCAAAACAGGGCAAACCATGATCAAAACCGTATTAGCGCCTATGTTCAAAACACGTATGCTTGGATTGAGTGGTTGGTTCTCGACCAATATTCTCGGTAATCGTGATGGTGAAGTGCTTGATGATCCGGGTTCATTCAAAACAAAAGAAGAAAGTAAACTTTCAGTTATTGATACCATTTTACAACCCGAACTTTACCCTGAATTATATCAGGATGTTTATCATAAAGTACGTATCAATTATTATCCACCTCGCAAAGACAATAAAGAAGGATGGGATAATATCGATATTTTTGGTTGGATGGGGTATCCGATGCAATTAAAAGTAGATTTCCTTTGCCGTGATTCGATTCTGGCTGCACCGCTTTGCCTTGACTTGGTATTGCTGACTGATTTGGCGCAACGTTGCGGATTTACAGGCATTCAGCATTGGTTGTCATTCTACTTTAAGAGCCCGATGCACGAAGCAAATCAACATCCCGAACACGACTTATTTATTCAAAGCATCAAGCTCAAGAATACTTTACGTATGATCATCAACGAAAAGCCGATTGACTTTTTGGATGAAACCATCGAATTGTTCAAATAAGTGAGTTTTAATGAAGAACGCGGATAATTTTGATCCACGTTCTTCATTTTTGTTCAGAATATTTATTTCACTTTTAGCGTCACGCTAAAAGCGTGATATAATTTAATCCGATTTGGAATAAGTTTTGCCTTGACAGCGAAAGCGTTATTATAAATGTGTGATATGTGTATGTTGTGTTAGAATAAAACAGTTGCAATTCGCGTTCTTTATTTCTTGAGATTACACAAGCAAGTACAAATTATCTTATTTTTATATGCTTGGGCTTCTGCTGAATTTTCTTCTGGCGCCCACGATGCGAAATTTTTGTCATCTATAGCTGCATAAGGGCCATTTTTGATTTCATATACAACTGTTCCTTTTTCTAAAGCAAAAACACTGTGATAAATACCGGGCGCAATCTCTGTTCCATAATATCCCGATTTTGGATCGAGCGTGATGTGAGAGGTGATATTCCCATCTCTATCAAATTCAACGGCCAACAGGCTTCCTCGTAATACAATGAATACTTCATGCTTGTCCGGATTTTCGTGCTTGTGCGGGCGTACGTAAGTATCTGGCTCTAATGCGTTCAACATGCGATTCAACGGATCGCTTAAATCTTTATGAAAATTGAAATTCATTCGCTTGCGTGGCGATGTGGTGGCTTGTGCGCTTACTGTATTCAGTAATGTTTCGTCAATTATAATCATAATATGTTTATTTGTAGGGCTGTGTCGCTTTGTTTGCTTTGAAAAAATATTGTTTTTGCCGTAATTTTTCCTCTTTTCCTTTGGCTACGTATAGTTTTTGCTTGGTGTAAGGATCAAATCCGCAATAATACATTACCGACGAAAGCGTCATTGGAGTGGGAGTGAAGTCCTGTACTTGTTCCAGATGGTTGAACCGCATTCGTTTCATCGTATTTGACAATTGTTGCATGTCTTGTTCACGGCATCCGGGATGGCTGGAAATAAAATAAGGGACCAGTTGTTGCCTTAATTTATATTTACTATCAATCTGATCAAAGGCCTCTTTCATTTTTACAAACAGGGCAAATTCAGGTTTGCGCATGATATGCAATACCTCGGAAGAAGTATGTTCCGGGGCTACTTTAAGCCGTCCTGATACATGGTGTTGGAGTAATTCGCTGAAATACTCGGTATGCAAGTGGCTTAGAAATCCATTGTGATTCATGAAAAGGTCATATCGAATGCCGCTTCCGATGAAAGCTTTTTTGATAGATGGCATATTACGGACTTTCCGGTATAACTTCAGTAACAAACTCGGATCGGTATTCAGATTTTTGCAAACGTTGGGATGAATACATGAGTATCGGGTACATTTTTCGCATATTGCGGCATTTTGTCCTTTCAAGCCGTACATATTGGCCGATGGACCGCCTAAGTCGGATAAATATCCTTTGAATTCGGGCATTTCTATCACTTTTTCCACTTCTTTCAGGATCGATTGTTCCGAACGGTTGGCAATGAATTTGCCTTGATGGGCTGAAATGGTACAAAAACTGCATCCGCCAAAACAGCCCCGATGGATGTTGACAGAAAATTTAATCATTTCAAAAGCCGGAATCACTTTATCTTTATAGCGGGGATGTGGCAGGCGAGTGTATGGTAAATCAAAAGCTAGATCTACTTCTGTTTCAGAAGTAGCGTATTGAGGCGGGTTAACGATTACATATTTTCCGGACACAGGTTCAACAATGCATGGAGATTGCATTTTGTTTGATTGAATCTCAATTTGACAAAAGTTTTCTGCAAACTTTTGCTTATCCTTCTCGCAATCTTCGTACGAATGAACCAGGATGTATTCTTTATGCTGAGGTAAGGTAGGTGAGAGGTATGCAGTTTGAGGTAGGTCGATAAGTTCGTCGATCTTTTTTCCCAACTGAAGTTGTTGGGCAATGGAACGAATAGCTTGTTCGCCCATACCATAGACCAACAGATCTGCACCACTGTCGATTAAAATACTTGGTTTCAGTTTATCTTGCCAATAATCATAATGGGTGAAGCGTCGTAAGGAAGCTTCTATTCCTCCAATGATTACCGGAGTATCGGGATATAGTTTTTTCAGAATTTGAGAATAAACGGTTACTGCATAATCGGGCCTAAATCCTGCCATGTCTCCGGCAGTATAGGCGTCATCACTGCGAAGGCGTTTGTTGGCAGTATAGTGGTTAACCATGCTATCCATACATCCGGAAGATATGCCGAAAAACAATCGGGGAATACCTAATTTCTTGAAATCGCGCAAGTCATCGCGCCAATTTGGTTGAGGAACAATCGCTACCCGAAATCCATTAGCTTCAAGCACACGTCCAATCACAGCAGTGCCAAAAGACGGATGATCTACATATGCATCCCCTGAAAAAAGGATAATATCTAACTCATCCCATCCGCGGGCTTCTACTTCCTTTATGGAAGTGGGCAGCCAATCGCTTATTTTTTTTTGCTTATTCAATGTTTCTATTTTATTCTGCCTTTTGGCAAATATCCTGCCGGAACTGATAGAAACAAAGATAGTTTAAATTTAGAAGGATGTGGTAGATCGAATTATGTTTATGTTGAATTCGTTTACCATGCACCGTGTGACCGTGTACCAAATTTTTGTTTAGCTTTGTATTTATTTCATCTATTATGTTGGTAAAAACACACGGAAGCGCTGTATATGGCATTAAGGCTACGACAGTCACTATTGAAGTAAATGTGGGAAAAGGGATCAATTTCTTTTTGGTTGGCCTTCCTGATAATGCTGTTAAAGAAAGTCAGCAACGTATTGATTCGGCATTACAGACAAGCGGATACCGGATGCCGGGCAAGAAGATTGTGATCAATATGGCTCCGGCCGATATACGAAAAGAAGGCTCTGCTTATGATTTACCTTTGGCAATAGGTATTTTGGCAGCATCCGAGCAAATAAAGAACGACAAGTTGGAGCAATGTGTAATTATGGGTGAGTTGTCGCTCGATGGATCGGTGCAACCAATCAAAGGAGCATTGTCTATTGCCTTGCAAGCCAAAAGTGAAGGCTTTTCTTTTTGCATCTTTCCCAAACAAAATGCAGATGAAGCATCTGTTGTCGATGGAATTGATATATATGGGGTTGAAAACCTCAAAGAAGTTGTCGGTTTGCTCAACGATGAAATATCATTAGATCCGGTTAAAATTCAGATTGAAGAAGTATTTGCACAAAAAGGGTTTGACACCGATTTTGCAGATGTCAAAGGGCAAGAGAATGTGAAACGCGCTATGGAAGTGGCTGCTGCGGGTGGGCATAACATTATTATGATCGGTCCTCCCGGTGCTGGAAA